>JALOLM010000451.1 GCA_025455985.1 Candidatus Nanopelagicales bacterium
GCGGCGCTCGGAGGAGAACGCGTGCAGCACAGGCTCGGGGATCTGGGCGTCCTGATTCGCGACGGTGGCCGTCAGGCCCATGGGCCGCAGCACCTTCTGACGCAGCAGGGTGGCCAGCGGCTTGCCCCCGACCTCGGACAGAATCTTGCCCAGCAGCATGAAGTTCGTGTGGGAGTAACTCCAGTTGGTGCCCGGGGCGAAGAGCACGGGCTTGGCGAATGCGACCTTGCGGCGCTCCTTGTAGGTCCACTCGTGGAAAGGGTCCTCGTTGAACGCCAGTTCCCAGTCCGGATCCCGCTCGTAGTCGGGGTAGCCGGAGGTCTGGTTGGCCAGCATCTTCAGCGTGACCTGGTCGGCGTTGGGCAGTCGTCGATCGTGTCGCTGAGTTTGACCTGACCCTCGTCGACGAACCGCAGTAGCAGCGTGCTCACGTAGGCGAACGCCACCGCACCGTTGCGGAAACGCATGTCCGTGCGCGCGGGCACCCCGTCCATCGATTCGCCGAAAGCCCGGCTGGTGACGACCCGGTCCCCCTTCATCACACGCACGATCACCGCGTTGAGGTGGTCTTCCTTCATGGCCTCACGGGCGATCTGCGCGATCTGGTCGGGCTTCGACGACGCCGCGGCCGCGGGCATCGCCGGAGTGATCAAAGCCCCTGAGACAAGCGCCGCGAGGGCGACGGGCATCATGCGCACGTGACATTCCTTCCGTAACCCCGTCCCCGGATTGAATCACAGCCGGGGTGAGGTGTTCGACGGGCAGTTGTCCATGCGGCCGGGGCCATGATCCGATGAGCGACATGGCAACCGTTGACGATCCCGGCCCGTTCTTCCACGGCACGAAGGCGCAGTTGGCGCCCGGCGACCTCCTGGCGCCCGGCTTCACCTCCAACTACGGGTCCCGCCGCAGCGCAAACCACATCTACCTCACGGCGACCATGGACGCGGCCGTCTGGGGGGCCGAGTTGGCCGTGGGCGAAGGCGCCGGCCGGATCTACCGCGTGGAGCCGACCGGCCCGATCGAGAACGATCCCAACCTGACGGACAAGCGGTTCCCCGGCAATCCGACCAGGTCGTACAGGACGAAACAGCCGGTGCGCGTGGTCGCTGAGGTGAGCGGGTGGCAGGGCCATCCTCCAGAGGTTCTGCAGCAGATGCGCGACCATCTCGCGGAACTCAAGCGGCAAGGCATCGAGGCCATCGACGACTAATGGTCCCCATTTGACAGTGTGCAATTTAATTGTGCACAATTGATTCATGGAAACCATCTACGACCTCTCCTTCCGCTCCAACACCGGCGAAATCGTCAACCTGTCCGACTTCGAGGGACAGCCGCTGCTCATCGTCAACACCGCCAGCAAGTGCGGCTTCGCTCCGCAATACGACGGGCTGCAGGAACTGCACGAGACCTACGGGCCAGAGGGCCTGGTCGTGCTGGGCTTCCCGTGCGGGCAGTTCGCCAACCAGGAGCCCGGCGACGACGCTGACATCGAGGAGTACTGCCGGATCAACCACGGCGTGTCCTTCCCGCTGAGCACGAAGATCGATGTGAACGGCAAGCACACCGACCCCGTCTTCGGGTATCTGAAGAAGAACTCCCGCAGTCGCTTCGGTTCGGCGATCAAGTGGAACTTCACCAAGTTCTTGGTCGCCCCCGATGGTGTCACCGTCAAGCGCTACTCGCCGAAGACCGAGCCCGAGGCGCTGCGTGGTGACATCGAGGCCGTCCTGAGCGACGCTGCTGCCTGATGGCCCGCCAGCCGTCACCGGCACAACTGCTGCTGGACAACCAGTTGTGCTTCCTGTTCCACCGGATCGCCCGGGACCTCAACGCCGCGTACCGTCCGCTGCTGGCCGACCTCGGCCTGACGTACCCGCAATATCTGGTGATGCTCGTGCTCTGGGAACGCGACGGGCGCACAGTGGGTGAACTCGGTCAGGAGCTGTGCCTGGACTCCGGCACGCTGTCACCGCTATTGCGCCGGCTGGAGGCCATGGAACTGGTGGAACGACAGCGGGACCCGGCCGACGAGCGGCGGGTGACCGTGCATCTGAGCCGAGAAGGCTGGGCCCTGCGGCGACGAGCGCGCAACATCCCGCAGGCACTTGGCCACAAGATCGTCGACGATCCCGAGGAGTACCAGGACCTGCACACTCAGTTGACGCGGATCGCCCAGCGGCTCGAAGCCTGACCGGGCCTCAATCCCCGGCGAGGTGATCGCGCGCCCACAGCGTGGCCTGCACCCTGTCGGTTACGCCGATCGCCGCGTAGATCTGAGTCAAGTGCGCCTTGACCGTCTTCTCGCTCACACCCAGGTGTTTGGCGACCAGGCGATTGGGCTGTCCGGCAGCGACGAGTGCGAGGACCTCCCGCTGCTTGGCCGTCAGCACCGACCCCGCATCCGCCGAACGCTCACGCCGGGTTTCCACCAGCGCTCGCGCAACCCGGGCGTCGATGGGCGAGCCGCCCGCTGCAGCAGCCTGAATGCCTTCATGCAGCGCCTGCGGGTCGGTGTCCTTCATCAAGTAGCCCACCGCGCCGGCGTCCAGACTGCGGAGCACCAGATCGCGGTCCGTGGACGTGGTGAGCACAACGACAGCCGGTCCCGGGCATGGACAGATCCATGAGCACGACGTCCGGCGCCATTGAGATGGCCAACTCCGCACCGGTGTCGCCATCGTTGGCCGAACCCACCACCGTCACATCCTCGAACGCCTCCAGCAGCAGCTTGAGGCCCTCGACCACCACCCGATGGTCATCTCGACCACCACCCGATGGTCATCCACCAGAACAACCGTGATCATCGCCGGTCCACCTCCACTGTCACCGTCGTTCCCGACCCAGGGGCGCTGCGCACGGTGAGCCGGCCCCCGATCATTGCCACCAGCTCGTCCATCAGCCGCATGCCCAGGTGACCGGACACCTGCGAGTCCGGGTCGAAACCGGATCCGTCGTCCTCGACGGACAGGAGCACGGTCTTCGCGTTCTCCTGCATCCTGAGGACAACGTGCGATGCGTTTGCATGCTTGCCCACGTTGGCCAGCGCCTCGCGCGCGACCCGGTACAAAGCCGCCCGTGAGCGAGCATCCACATCCTCGGGTTCGGCCATCGAGGAGTCCACAACCACCCCGTCCGGCAAACCCTTGAGCAGGTCCTCGATCGCGGGCACCAGCCCTGAAGTCTCGAGG
This sequence comes from Candidatus Nanopelagicales bacterium, assembly GCA_025455985.1. GTDB lineage: Bacteria > Actinomycetota > Actinomycetes > S36-B12 > UBA10799 > JADKAV01. Next base: position 3,192 of record JALOLM010000451.1, read on the forward strand.
TTCGGAGGGTAGATGTCCACCAGCAAGGTGCGCAGTTCCCGCACCGAAGTGCGCGTCGTCCCCGCAGCGTCCGAGAGCAGAGCCGCGGAGTCGTGGTCGCCGGCAGCCTCGGCCCGCGCAGCCAAGCCGGCCAGCGCGAAGGACAGCCCCGCGAGATGCTGCACTGTGCCATCGTGCAGGTCTGCTGCGATCCTGCTGCGCTCGGTCTCTGAGGCGTCCACCGCACGCTGCAACAACTCCTCGCGCGCGCGAAGTTCGGCGCTGATCCGACGGGCCATCCGGACTGCCAGCAGCACCAACAGGACGGTGAGCAGCAGCAGGGAACCGGCGATTATCGGCGCGAAGGCCACCCACACATCGCGAGCCTCCTGGCGCAGACTGTCCTGCAGTTTGCTGATCTGGAAGAGGTACGAAGACCCATCGGCTCCCACGACAGGCAGGCTGACCTGCACCCAGTCCATCTGCGGATCCAGGTACCGATTCTCCGGCCGGTCCGGATCGGCCATCCCCTGAACCGGGTCGTCCGCAATACCGCTGGGCATCGGGAAGCGTTCCCCGATGAGGCGGGGATCGTTGGAGTAGATGATCACCCCGTCCGCGTTCCACAGCCGGATCGCTTTCACGTCCGAACCGCTGATCGAGGCGGAGAAAGCGGCGTCCAGCTCGGCCATGCGGGCGGGTTTGCCGGTCTTGAGCCCGTCGTCGATCCGCGGCTCCACCACGGTGCGCGCCAACCATTCGGCCGTCGTCCGTGCGTCGTTGACTGACTGCTCTCGGGCCACAGCGACCGAGACCACCAAGCTGGCTGTTGCCAGCAGGAGAACACCGATGACCCCGGGAATCGCAAAGCGCAGCACCTCACGGCGGACGACCGCCCTTGGCGTATGACCCGCGTCCTGCTCAGCCATGGGCCAATGTCACCACGTTGGGATCAACAAACACACGAACCCCGCCGACCGATGGCGTACTCGGCTGGCGGGGTTCGTCGGACAACTACTTGCCGATCGCGTCGCGGAAGGCCTCACGGGCGGCAACCCGAGCGGCCTTGTAGTCAGCGATGGCCGTCTTGATCGCCTCATGACGGACGTCCCGCGCCTGCTGCATCGTGTCCCGGTGGGCCTTGATCGCCGCCTTGCGCTGCTCCTTGGTGGCGTTCGGGTCCTGCAGGACCGTCAGCAAAGCGACGCGACTGTCGGCGACAGTGCTCTGGAAGTCCTTATTGGCCGCGTTCATGGCGAAGAGGAACGCCTCGCGTGCCTCCTCGATCGCGGCGCGCAGAGCAGCCCTGGCCTCCTGGAACTTCGCCCGGTTCTCCTGCCGGATCTCTTGGAGATCGGCGCGGAACTCACGGCGGGCTTCACGCATGGTGGCGCGGAACTCACGGCGTGCCTCGCGCAGGTCGTTCCGGAACTCCCGGCGCGCGTCGTCGACTCCCCAGCCCTGGCCGTTGACGGTCAGCACAGATGCGCTCACCGCCACGGGCGCCTGGGCGTTCGCCGCGGGGGCAATGGCGCCGAGGCCGATCATGACTCCAGCCGCAATAGCGACAGT
>JALOLM010000002.1 GCA_025455985.1 Candidatus Nanopelagicales bacterium
GGTCGTACCGGGCGGGAAGTCGCTTCCCGTCACGGTCAACTGCTCACCGCCGACGAGGTTGTTGGCGGGGTGGACCTGCACATGCGGATCGAATCCGAATGTCAATTGTCCGGAAGCGACGACGCCATTGCGGTGCGGCTCGGTCACCACAACGGCGCACGTGCCCGGTGCTGTCGCGCAGTCCACAGGATCGCTGCCGCCGAGGTCGAGGTAGCGCTGGAAGCTGACCTGCTGCTCGAACCGCCCGTAACCGAAGGGGTACTGGTCCCATTGGTCGTCGGGGTAGTCGTTGGTCTGGAAGGTCGTTGCGGGATCACAACCCAGCACTGTCGTGCCGCTCATCTGGCACTGGGAGATCTGCACCGAGGTGAGGTCGAACCCTTGGCCGGTCACCTCGCGGGACAGCCCGTCGTAGACCAGATCGGGCGTGGACACCTTGGGTACCGGGGCGACGTGCCAGTTGACGGACATCTCGTCGCCGTCGAGGTCGCGGATGCCTAGGCCGTAGTAGTGGACAGCGCTGGTGCAGGGATCACCCTGACCCCAGGGCGGACTTTGGGCGGCCGCGAAGTCGAAGGAGTAGCCGCCGGTGATTGGATCCGAGATCATGGAGCGCTGGGGAAAGTCGCTGCTGCGGCACAGCGCGTGGGACTGCACGAAACTTCCCTGGCCCAAGCTCTTGCTGGTCAGCGTCCCAGGCACCGTTCCGGCCAGCACATACGCTCCCAATGAACTGGGCAACGGCAGGGGTTCGGGCAGCGCCAGAGTCTTCGTCAGAGTCGCCGTTTCACGGTTCTTGATACTGCCGGTGGCCTTGGCGATCCAGCCGGGCTGCAGCACCTGCCATTCGGGGTCCGGGGGAACGTCCCAGAAGTTGCCGTTCTCGTCGGTCGTCACGGTCCACTGATAGCTCTGCCCGCGGCTGGGGTCGGTCAGCGACAGCTGCAAGGGCGTGTTGGGTGTCCAGTCGCGTGCCGCGACGCCGTGGGTGTCCCAGATCGAGATCATCGGGTTGGGGACCGGGAAGTTGCGGCTCACCGAGAACCCGGCGGGCAGTTGCTGTTGCAGCCCAACCCCGACTCCGCGCATGAGGTCGAAGGCCGCCTGACCGGCGTGCACCGCCCAGGTGCCGTCGGGGTTCGGGGTGACCGAGGTGTTGGCAGGGCTGCCATACGGCCCTCCGACGCTGACCGACAGGGTGCCGCTGGGGCTGCCGCCCGTGCCGTACACCCATCCATTCGCGACATCAACGGTGGTCACGTCCAGTGTCGCGGCCACCGAGGCCTTGGGCGTCCCGGGCGAGTCGCACGATCCATCGCCGGTCACCGTGTACACCTCGCCGACGCGAGCGGCACGGTCCAGACCGAACTGGAAACTCCCGCCGGAACTGTTCGTGGTGCCCACGAACTGCGTGCCGCGACACACCAGCAGGCCTTGATCAGGCCAACCGCTCCCAGTGATCCGCGGCGGGTTGTTCATGGCCAGTTGCAGGGTCTCCCCGACCGCGACTGCTGGAGAGACCGGCAGCCCCAACAGGAAGGTGGCCGACACTGCCGAAGTGAGGACCGCCAAAATCCGGGGGAAATGCGAGCGAACAATCATCGGGGATCACCTCCCACGCGGCGCCGTCGGCCACGTGACGGGCCGATCGGCCCCCGACCCCTGGAGACTCGGCGCACCCGAATCCCGAGGAACTCCCTCACTCCCAGTCTACGACCGACAGCATGGTTTGAAGATCACGATGTGGTGGCCGCCATCGGCGACTTGGGCACTCAGGCCCACCCGCGTGCCAACGCCTCCCGGGCCACCGACTGGCCGATCTCCATCTGGCGGCTGAAGTACTCGTCGTCGAAGAACATGTAGCTGAGCAACTCCTGCTGGCCGGGGCCGTCACCCACGCCGCGCAGGAGACGTCCCAGCGCCAGAGAATCGGTTTCCCGCCACCAGGCCCGGCCTTTGGAGTGCAGAACCTCGGCGGCCAGTTCGGCCAGAGCGCCAGGGGTCGGGGACACCTCCATGGCGTTCACATGGTGGTACTCACGCTCACCGCCAGCTGGAGCGGTGCCGCTGGCCAGCCAACGGTTGCGGGTGCGAAGGTCGTGGAGGTCCTCGATCACCCGGTCGGCCAGCACCGAGTGCAGCGTCATGGCTGCTGCGTCGGCGATGTCCGGACGTTCGCCGGGTTCCTGCGGCGTCGCGGCCGGATACCGGGTGGCATGGGCTGCAATCACGACGAGGTGGTCGGCGCCGAGCGCAACCGCCGGACGCAAAGGAGCATTCAGACGCACACCGCCGTCGACGTACCATCCCGCGTTGTCCGCGGGCTGGTGGACCTCCACCGCCGGGAATGCCACAGGGATCGCGGCGGAGGCGAGCACGTGCTCAGCAAGGACCGGACCCGCTGCCAGACGCAGCGCCCGGGCCGGGTCGGCCACGTGTCCGGTCGGCAGCGTCGTGTCCAGGAACAGCACGCTGTGCGCGTGGGCGATGTGCCACATGGTGGCCGGATCCCGGCGGGACGGTCGCTTACCGGCAGCCGGCGGAATGCGGGTCGCGGCCACCCCCACGGCATCGACGACGCCGGAGGCCACGTTCGTTGCCAGCTGTTCGGCGTCGAGAACCTCGGCGGCAGTGCGGGCCAGGGGCCGGGTGTCCAGCAGGGCATCCAGACCCGGTCCGCGACCCAGCAACGACCCGGGCAGTAGTCGCAAGCCATCGCCGAGAAGGGTCCAGGCGGGATGGGCGTAGACATCGCCGCGGTCCATCGAGGCCCAGATCTCCAGCAGGTCCGCCGCGGCCGCGTCCGGTCCTTGGTGGGCGAGGCTGCCCCATAGGGCCGCGTTGATGGCCCCTGCTGAGGTGCCCAGGAAGATGCTCGGCGCCAGTCCCTGCTCAGTCAAGGCCGGCACCAGCACGGACAGGGCACCCGCTTGAAACGCCCCCCGCGCCGCCGCGCCCGTGAGTACCACGGCTACCGTCGGCTGGCTCATGCCCCGACGCTACTCCCGGCCGCTGGATCGTCCGGCTCCCACCCGCGCCGCCATGATGGTGGCTCAAATCGGCGTGTATGTGCCACGGCTTCCGGGATCGGATGCGACCCTAGACCAGTGAGTCGTGCGTCGTCCCCGGGTCCCCGCAGCCGCACCACAAGGCCGGTCAACCGTGGGGCGTCGAGTCGCGAGGCTGATCGGATCAAGTCGACCCGTGCGGGGTGGGCGGCGCCTGCTGAGGCCGTCGGGACGTTCTGGCGATCTGGACCACTGCCTTTGCCTCTGGCTGGTGTTGCCGCAGGACTATGGGCGGCGTTGACCGGTCTGGCGTTGACCGTGGTCAGCACCTTGGTTGTGTGGATCTTCGCTGCAGGGGAGTCCGCCTCCGACACCGCGATGCGTGTTGGCGCTGACGTCTGGCTGGTCGCGCACGGCACCCCGTTCACCGTCGGGGACGGGACCTGGACCCTGCTGCCCTGGGCGTGGATAGTCTTCCCCTCAGTGACCCTTTGGGCGGCAGGACGGTGGGTCGCGCACAGGGCTGCCGTGGCCTATCCCAAGTCGGTGGCGGTTGCTGCGTTGTGCCTGGCGGGCACTTATGCCGTCGTGGCGCTACTGGCCGCACTGTTCGGCACGTTGTCGGGCGTTTCAGCCATGCCCGCGCGGGCGGCGCTGCACGCGGGACTGCTCGCATTTCTGGTCTCATCGGCGGCCATGATCCACCGCGCTCGGCTCAGTGAGGGCGTGCTCAAGCGAGTGTGGCAGTTGGCGCGGCCGGCTGTCGGAGCCCTGGCGGTACTGACTATCGGCGCCTGCCTGGTACTGGCCACAGCGCTCGTGCTCGGCCACTCATCCGTCGCGCAGTCCTTGGCCGATGTCCAGCCGGGACTGGTCGGGGGGATCGCGTTGCTCATCGGCTGGCTGGGATATTTTCCGGCCAGTCTGATGTGGGCCCTTTCTTACGCGGTGGGTCCGGGGGTCGAGGTCGCGGGTTTCACCGTCACGGCCGCGGCGGGAGTGCCCGAGCCGATCGACATGATCGGTCTGCAACTGTTGCCCAGGACCGCTCAACCGTGGTGGCTGGTCGGCCTGCTGATTCCGGTGGCCGCCGGCGTCGTCCTGTCGCGGGTGTCCGGGCAGGCCGATCACTGGCGGTCGGCTGTTCTCAACCGGGCCGCTGCTGTCGGTCTGGTGGTCATCGCGATCGATCTGTGGTGGGCGATCAGTGTGGGCACTCTGGGGGCCGGCCGCTTGGGCGCCTTGGGCCCGTCACCCTTGGTCATCGCCGTCCTGACCGCAGGGGTGATCCTGGGCGTGCTGATCGAGCGCGCCGTCATGTGGTGGTGGCACCGCCGGCACCCCGTCGAGGTCATCGACCTGACCGACGAAGCGCGCGACGTGCCCGCCTGACGCTCTGGTATCGGCACCGACCTAGGATCATCTGTGTGCCCGCCCGCGTCGCCGTGATGATCTCCGGTACGGGTACCCTCCTGCAATCCCTGATCGACGACCCCGGCCGTGTGTACGACATCGTGGTGGTCGCCGCCGACCGTCCGGCTGCGGGTCTGCAGCGCGCGGTGGCGGCTGGCATCCCGACGACAGTGGTTGCCCCCGCCGATCACCCGGACCGGCCCGCATGGAGCGCAGCCCTCGCCCACGCAATCCAGACGTACACCCCTGACTGGATCGTCTCCGCCGGGTTCATGCGAATCGTCGACAGTGCATTCCTGGATCGCTTCCCGCAGCGTGTGGTCAACAGCCACCCGGCGCTCCTGCCCGCTTTCCCAGGCGCACACGCGGTGGCCGACGCCCTCGCCTACGGAGTGCGGGTCACGGGCTGCACGGTGCACCTGGTGGACGCAGGCGTCGACACCGGGCCGATCATCGCTCAGCGGGCGGTGGTCGTCGAACCGGATGACGACCAGGAGAGCCTGCACGAGCGGATCAAGGCCGCGGAGTGGGAGTTGTTGCCGCAGGTCATCAACCGCCTGGTGGCCCACGGCCTCACAGTCGAAGGACGGAAGGTACGGATATGAAGATGCGTCGGGCTCTGATCTCGGTCTACGACAAGACCGGTGTCGAGGAGTTGGCCACCGCCTTGCACAAGGCCGGCGTGGAGATCGTCTCCACCGGTTCTACGGCCGCCACGATTTCTGCCGCTGGTGTGCCCGTCACCCAGGTCGCGCAGGTGACCGGGTTCCCCGAGATCCTCGACGGCCGGGTCAAGACCCTGCACCCCAACATCCACGGCGGGATTCTCGCCGATCGCCGCAAGCCTGAACACGAGCGGACCCTCGAGGAGCACGAGATCACCGGTATCGACCTGGTGGTCGCCAACCTCTACCCGTTCTCCCAGACTGTGGCTAGCGGAGCCGGCGTCGAGGATTGCATCGAGCAGATCGACATCGGCGGTCCGGCGATGGTGCGGGCCGCGGCCAAGAACCATGCCAACACCGCCGTGGTGGTCAGTCCCCGCGACTACCCGCAGGTGGTCGCCGTGGTCGAGGCCGGCGCGGGGTTCAGCGACGCGCAGCGCCGCGAACTCGCGGTCAAAGCCTTCCGGCACACCGCTGACTATGACGTGGCAGTCGCCTCGTGGTTGGGCTCGCTGGAACCTGGCGACCGGCTTCCCGGCTGGGTCGCGGCGAGCTGGCAGCGTGCGGAGATCCTGCGCTACGGCGAGAACCCCCACCAGCAGGCGGCGCTGTACGTCAACGAGCACGCGAGTGGCTTCGCGCATGCCGAACAACTTCACGGCAAGCAGATGTCCTACAACAACTTCGTCGACGGCGATGCCGCCCACCGCACGGCATGGGACTTCCCGCGACCGGCAGCGGCGATCATCAAGCACGCCAACCCCTGCGGCATCGCGGTGGCCGACGATCTGCTGTCGGCCTATTCCGCGGCATTCGACACCGATCCGGTGTCCGCGTTCGGAGGGGTTGTGGCCGTCAATCGCCCGGTGACCGTGGAGGTTGCGCAGGCGATGGCCGAGATCTTCCTTGAAGTCGTCATCGCCCCAGAGTTCGACGATGAGGCCCTGCAGGTGCTGCAGGCCAAGAAGAACATCCGGCTGCTGGTGGCTGGGCCCCGCCAGCCCGGTGCGGAGGTGCGCTTCATCTCCGGCGGCATGCTGATGCAGACCGTCGATGCCATCGACGCCGACGGCGACGACCCGGCCAACTGGCAACTCGCGACAGGTGAACCGGCCGATGAGGCGACGCTGCGCGACCTCGCCTTCGCCTGGCGGGCCTGCCGCGCGGTCAAGAGCAACGCCATCCTGCTGGCCAAGGACGAGGCCGCAGTGGGGATCGGCATGGGGCAGGTCAACCGGGTGGACTCGGCGCGGCTGGCGGTGCAGCGTGCCGGCGAGAGCAGAGCGGCTGGTGCCGTGGGCGCATCGGATGCGTTCTTCCCGTTCCCCGACGGACTCGAGGTGCTCCTCGATGCCGGGGTCCGGGCGGTCGTGCAGCCAGGGGGGTCTGTTCGTGATGAGGAGGTCATCGCCGCAGCGCGGGCTGCAGGGGTGACGATGTACTTCACCGGGGTGCGGCACTTCTTCCACTGAGGTTCTTCCACTGAGGTCGCAACCGCCCTGCGCCACGCCAATGGGAGAATCGGTCGCATGACAGCGGTGATCCTGGACGGCAAACAGACAGCTTCGACCATCAGAGCAGAACTTGCTGCTCGGGTTGAGGCGCTGCAACTGACAGGTATCACCCCGGGCCTGGCCACCGTCCTCGTCGGTGATGATCCAGGCAGCCACGCCTACGTGGCGGGCAAGCATCGTGACTGCGCCGAGATCGGTATCAACTCGATCCGGGTCGATCTGCCCGCGACCGCCAGTCAAAGCGACGTCGAGGCGGCGATCGGCGACTTGAATGCCGACCCCGCATGCACCGGCTACATCGTGCAGTTGCCGCTGCCCGCCGGCCTTGATCAAGGGGCGGCCCTGGCCGCGATCGATCCGGCCAAGGACGCCGACGGGCTGCACCCGATGAGCCTGGGCCGTTTGGTCCTCAACGAGCCGGCGCCACTGCCGTGCACCCCCCGCGGCATCGTCGAACTGCTGCGTCGTTATGACGTTCCGATCGCTGGCAAACACGCCGTCGTGATCGGCCGTGGGCTGACCGTGGGCCGGCCGCTGGGCTTGTTGCTCACGCGCAAGTCGGAGAACGCCACCGTCACGCTGTGTCACACGGGAACACCTGACTTCGGCGTGCACACCCGCATGGCCGACATCGTCGTGGTGGCCGCTGGCGTTCCCGGTCTGCTGACCCCCGAGATGGTCAAGCCCGGAGCAGCGGTGCTCGACGTGGGGATCACTCGCACAGATGCCGGGCTGGTCGGGGACATCGCCCCCGAGGTGGCTCAGGTCGCTGGTTTCATGGCTCCGATGCCTGGCGGTGTGGGGCCGATGACCCGGGCCATGCTGCTGGTCAACGTCGTGGAGATGGCCGAAGCCGCCGCGCGCTGAATGCCCGAACCTCGTAGGCGCCGGGCGCGTTAACCCCCCGGTAGTTGGAAGTTGGCGCATTAGAGGGCTACGGTTACCCCTATGAGCGCGGCAGGTGAGGAGTATGCGATCCCTGACGCGACGCTGATGACTGCAACCGTGGCGGCACCGGCTCCCGCCAGCGTCCCCAAGTCCCCGCCCGGACAGTGGCCGTTCGTCCTGGTGTCCAGCCTCACCGTGGTCGGCCTCGCGGTGTTCGTCCTCGGAGACCCCCTGCGTGGTCTGCTGGCGGTGGTACTCGCCTTGAGTCTCGCGGGACTGTTGCGTTTGTCGTTGCCCACGGCCACTGCCGGCTGGCTGGTATCAAGGTCCAGGCTCGTGGACGCCGGTGGGTTCCTGGTCCTCGCCGCGGCCCTCGCCGCAGTCACGCTGTTGCTCCTCTAGCGCCCGCTTGACACTTTCCCGCCCCACCAACTGCCTGCCAATGCGGTGACGCCCGTGTCTGCCCCTTTCGGTAGGCTGGTTCGCGGGCCAAATCATTCGTCGAAAGGTGTGTCATGGGCGGGAAAGTCACGGTTGTCGGAGCAGGTTTCTACGGATCCACCACGGCAATGCGCCTGGCCGAGTACGACGTTTTCGACGAAGTCGTCCTCACCGACATCGTGGAGGGTAAGGCCGAGGGCCTGGCCCTTGACATGAACCAGTCGCGGCCCGTCGAGGGCTTCGAGACCAAGGTCGTCGGACAGACGACCGGCCTCGACGGATCCGGCTATGAGGCCATCGCCGGATCGGACATCGTCGTGATCACGGCCGGCCTTCCCCGTAAGCCCGGCATGAGCCGCATGGACCTCATCGAGACCAACGCCAAGATCGTGCGCCAGGTCGCCGAGAACGTGGCGCAGCACGCACCCGACGCCGTCGTCATCGTCGTCTCCAACCCGCTCGACGAGATGACTGCCTTGACCCAGTTGGCCACCGGCTTCCCCCACAACCGGGTCATCGGACAGGCTGGAATGCTCGACACCGCCCGGTTCACGAACTTCGTGGCTGAGAAGCTCGGCAAGCCCGTGGCGAGCGTCAAGACCCTCACTCTGGGCAGCCATGGCGACACCATGGTCCCGGTTCCCTCTCGCTGCACCGTGGACGGCCAGCCTCTGTCGGAGCTGATGAGTGCCGATGAGATCGAGGAACTGGTGGTCCGCACCCGTAACGGTGGCGCCGAGGTCGTGGCCCTGCTGAAGACGGGGTCGGCCTATTACGCACCTTCGGCAGCGGCGGCCCGCATGGCCAAGGCCGTGATCGAGGACAGCGGCATGGTGATGCCGGTGTGTGCATGGGTCGACGGTGAGTACGGCATCGCCGGTGTGTATCTCGGGGTTGAGGCCGAGATCGGCCGCGAAGGCGTGCGCCGGGTCGTCGAGACGGACCTGACCCAAAGCGAACTGGCCGGCCTGCTGGAAGCGGCTGAAGCTGTCCGCGCCAAGCAAGCAGATGTGCAGGGCCTGTGACCATGGCGAAGATCAAGGTCGAGAACCCGGTCGTCGAACTCGACGGCGACGAGATGACCCGGATCATCTGGGACTTCATCAAGCAGCAGCTGATCCTGCCCTACTTGGACGTGGACCTGAAGTACTACGACCTGGGCATCGAGAGCCGCGACGCCACCGACGACCAGATCACGATTGACTCGGCCGAGGCGATCAAGAAGTACGGCGTGGGCGTGAAGTGCGCGACCATCACCCCTGACGAGGCCCGCGTCGAGGAGTTCGGGCTGAAGAAGATGTGGCGTTCGCCCAATGGGACGATCCGCAACATCCTCGGTGGTGTGATCTTCCGCGAGCCGATCATCATCAGCAACATCCCGCGGCTGGTCCCCGGCTGGACCAAGCCCATCGTCGTCGGACGTCACGCCTTCGGCGACCAGTACCGGGCCACCGACTTCAAGGTCCCCGGTCCCGGCACGCTGACGTTGACCTACACCCCTGCCGACGGTTCCGAGCCGATGGAGTTCGATGTCTATGACTTCCCCGGCGGCGGTGTGGCCATGGGAATGTACAACCTCGACGACTCGATCCGCGACTTCGCGCGGGCGTCGATGCGCTACGGCTTGAGCCGCAACTACCCGGTGTACCTGTCGACGAAGAACACGATCCTGAAGGCCTACGACGGGCAGTTCAAGGACATTTTCGCGCAGGTCTACGAGGCTGAGTTCAAGGGCGAGTTCGAGGCTGCCGGCATCACGTACGAGCACCGGCTCATCGACGACATGGTGGCTGCTGCCATGAAGTGGGAGGGCGGCTACGTCTGGGCCTGTAAGAACTACGACGGTGACGTGCAGTCCGACACCGTGGCGCAGGGCTTCGGCTCGCTGGGTCTGATGACGTCTGTGCTGATGACACCCGACGGCAAGACGGTCGAGGCGGAGGCCGCCCACGGGACCGTGACCCGGCACTACCGCCAGCACCAGCAGGGCAAGCCCACCTCGACCAACCCGATCGCGAGCATCTTCGCGTGGACCCAGGGTCTGGCCCACCGCGGCAAGCTCGACGGCACCCCCGAGGTCACCCACTTCGCCGAGACGCTCGAGCGGGTGTGTATCGAGACCGTCGAGAGCGGCAAGATGACCAAGGACCTGGCACTGCTCATCGGTCCGGATCAGCCGTTCCAGACGACGCAGGAGTTCCTCGCCTCGATTGACGAGAACCTCCAGGCCGCAATGGCGTGAGGCTGGTCAGCGCCAACGTCAACGGCATCCGGGCGGCGGTCCGTCGCGGGGGTCTGTCGTGGCTGCTTGATCAGAATGCCGACGTCATCTGTCTGCAGGAAGTGCGCGCCACCGACGAACAGTTGGCCGCCGCACTGGGAGACACGTTCGACGGTTGGCACCTTGTGCATCGGCCATCGCGGGTGCGCCCCGGGCACGCCGGGGTGGCGATCCTGAGTCGCCAGCCGATGGAGATCGGCGACGACCTCGGGGAGGCCGACGACCAAGGCCGCTGGGTGTCCGCCCGGATCGGGGAGTTGGAGATCGCGTCTGTGTACGTTCACACGGGCGAGGCGGACACACCCGCGCAGGACGACAAACACCGGTTCCTGGCCGCCATGGGCAAGTGGATGGAGCAGCGGCAGTCCGCGTTGGTATGCGGTGATCTCAACGTCGCGCACACGGAAGCCGACATCAAGAACTGGAAGGGCAATCGGGGCAAGGCCGGGTTCTTGGAGTCCGAACGTGCCTACTTGTCGCATTGGTACGACGATCTCGGTTGGGTCGACCTGGGCAGGGACGCCGGCTACACCTGGTGGTCCTGGCGGGGTAAGGCGTTCGACAACGACGCCGGTTGGCGTATCGATTGTGTGCTGGCCTCGCCAGATGTTGCGGGTGCGTGCACGGGGTTCACCGTCGGTAGGGCAGCCTCCTACGCCGAGCGGTGGAGCGACCACGCGGCGGTGGTGGCGCAGTTCGACCGCTGATCCCGCAGCGGATGGGGGAATCAGGCAACTGGGTTGTCGGTTTTCCGCTTTGCTTCCGGGGCAGCCGGCCAAACCGGCCACGCCGTTGTCGGTTTTCCGCTTTGCTTCCGGGGGCGGGCGGCCGATGGGGGTATTAGGCAACTGGGTTGTCGGTTTGCCGCTTTGCTTCTGGGGGGCGGCCGGCCGATGGGGGTATTAGGCAACTGGGTTGTCGGTTTTCCGCTTTGCTTCTGGGGGGCGGCCGGCCGATGGGGGTTTTAGGCAACTGGGTTGTCGGTTTGCCGCTTTGCTTCTGGGGGGCGGGCAGCCGATGGGGGAATCAGGCAACCTGGTTGTCGGTTTTCCGCTTTGCTTCCAGGGCAGCCGGCCAAACCGGCCACGCCGTTGTCGAAACCCCACATTGCCCAACGCCCGACCACGGACATGCTGTGCCAACACCGAGCCACGTACCCTGAACACGTGAACGAACTGGCCACCAACATCGCCGTTGTGCTGCTGTTCACGCTCATCGGCGGGTTCTTCGCCGCGGCGGAGACTGCGCTGGTGTCGCTGCGGGAATCCCAGGTCGATCACCTCGCCGCCACCGAAGGGGGCCGCGGGCGGCGGCTCAAGAGCCTGGTGAGCAACCCCAACCGCTTCCTCGCAGCGGTCCAGGTCGGCGTCACGCTGGCGGGATTCCTTTCGGCAGGATTCGGCGCATCCCGGATCGCCCCGGACGTCGCGCCGGCCTTCGAGAGTCTGGGCATACCCAGCTCGCTGGCCAGTTCGCTGGCGTTTGTGCTGGTCACCGTGGTGATCGCCTACCTGTCCCTGGTCTTCGGTGAACTGGTGCCCAAACGCCTGGCCCTGCAGCGTGCCGAGGCGGTGTCGCTCACGCTGGCCGGTCCCGTCGATGCCTTGGCCAAGATCTCCCGGCCGTTCATCTGGTTCCTGTCGGTGTCCACCAACGCCGTGGTTCGCCTGCTCGGGGGCGACCCCCATGCGGCCAAGGAGAGCATCTCGGGGGAGGAGTTGCGGGGCCTGGTCGCAGCCCAGGACTCCCTGTCGACCCAGGAGCGAGCTCTGATCGACGACGTCATCACGGCCGGCGACCGCGAGTTGGCCGAAGTCATGGTGCCGCGCACCGAGGTGGACTTCCTCGACGCTGCCCTCCCAGTCCACAAAGCAGTCGCCGTGGTCCGCGCGCTGCCCCACTCGCGATACCCGGTCGTCGAGGACTCTGCGGATGACGTGATTGGCTTCGTGCACGTCCGCGACCTTCTGGACCCTGACATCGCGTCTCGTTCGTTGCGTCTGGAGCGTCTGGTCAGGCCGGTGTTGCGCTTCCCGGACAGCAAGGAGGTGCTGTCCGCCATGCAGGAGATGCGGGACAGCGGCAGCCATCTGGCGATCGTGGTGGACGAGTACGGAGGAACCGCCGGGATCGTCACGCTGGAGGACCTCGTGGAGGAACTTGTCGGGGACATCCGCGACGAGTTCGACGTGCGCCAGCCCGAGCAGGCGCGTCGGACCGGACGGGTGGAGGTCGACGGTCTGCTCAGCCGCGACGACGTGCACGACCAGGTCGGGCTGGAACTGCCGGAAGGGCCTTACGAGACCGTGGCCGGCTTCATGATGGCTGAACTCGGACGGCTACCGGCCAACGGTGACAGCGTGACCGTGGACGGGAACCTGCTGACCGTGGTCGAGATGGACAATCGGCGGATCGCCCGAGTCCAGATCCTGCTGGCACCGATGACGCCTGTCGCGGATGCCGAGTGACTGCCTCACTGACAGAACGCCTGTAGAGCGTCCTCCAGTCGACCCCGCGACATGACGTGCTGGTCGGACACAGGAAGTGCGAACCAGTGGAATCTACCGCCGGAGAAGGTGAACTCCAGTGCCTTGTCGTGAAGGAGGTCGCGTCCCACAGGTGATGACCTGACCTCGTCCCACAACGCGTCGGTGTCGCACAAGGCCTGGCATGGATCCTGGATGCGCAGTGGGCCCACGCTGCTCCACGCGCCCTCTGCTCCGAGTTCGGCGAACTGAAACGTCGCCTCGAGATCGACTCCAAGATCGCGGACCGCCTCGAAGAAGGCCGAACCGCTGGCGGCTGATCGCATGGCGCGAGCGAACGCGATCACGAACTCGGCCGCATCCGGTCGGTGAGTTCTCACACCGAAGAACGCAGATCCGAAGAACGCTTCACAGGCGATCTCCTCATGCTCTCCGAGGAATTCCTCGACGTCCCGCCGCCTCAGATCCGAGGGTCGGAACGTCACAGCCTGCTCCCAGCGACCACTGATGGCCAGCTTTCCGACCGTCGGGGCGGCGGTGAACCGTGGATGGTCGATGATGGTCAGCGGCATAGAGACGGATGGTACCCGCGCAAGCCGCCCGAACCCTACCGAGACCTAGCGGACCGTGAGCCGTCACAATAGGCCCATGTCCCGTCCCCGCATCTTGTCCGGTATCCAGCCGACATCTGAGAGTTTCCACATCGGCAACTACTTCGGAGCGCTGCGCCACTGGGTTGCGCTGCAGGACGACAACGACGCCTTTTACTGCGTGGTGGATCTGCACGCGATCACCGTTCCCGTGGACCCTGTGCTGCAGCGAGAACGCACCCGGGTGTCCTACGCCCAGCTGGTGGCGGCTGGCATCGACCCGCAGCGCTCGACCCTGTTCGTGCAAAGTGATGTGCCGGCGCACAGCCAATTGGGTTGGGTGATGATGTGCCTGACCGGGTACGGCGAAGCCTCCCGGATGACGCAGTTCAAGGACAAGACCGCCAAGGGAGGAGCGGGCAGCGCCTCTGTGGGGTTGTTCACTTATCCCTGTTTGCAGGCCGCCGACATCCTGCTTTACCAGGCTGCCGCCGTCCCGGTGGGGGAGGACCAGCGCCAGCATCTCGAACTCACCCGTGACCTGGCAGAGCGGTTCAACAACCGGTTCGCGCAGACGTTCGTCGTGCCCGAACCGTACATCGTGAAGGACACCGCCAAGATCCTGGATCTGCAGGACCCGAGCGCCAAGATGAGCAAGTCCGTGCCCGCGGGGTGCGTGTTCATGCTCGATACGCCGAAGCAGATCACCAAGAAGATCAAGTCAGCGGTCACGGATTCTGAGACCGAGGTTCGTTACGACCCGCAGAACAAACCCGGTGTGTCGAACCTGATCAGCATCCTGGCCGCAGCCACTGAGCGGACCGTCGCCGATGTGGAGGCGGAGTTCGGTGGCGGCATGTACGGACCATTGAAAGTCGCCGCCGCCGAAGCCGTCGTGGCCGTGGCGGAGCCGTTCGCCGCTCGCACCCGCGAACTGCTCGACGACCCGGCGGAACTGGACCGGCTCATGGACAACGGGGGACAGCGCGCTCGGGAGGCCGCCCAACCCACAGTGGATGCGGTCTACTCGGCGATGGGGCTACAAGCGGGCCGGGTGTGAAGCGCACCATCGGGGTCGCCATCGCCATCCCGAGACCGTTCGCCGACGAGTTGGAGGGCTGGCGTGACCGCTTCGGAGATCCGGCCGCCCATCTGATCCAGGCGCACGTCACGCTGCTGCCGCCGACGCAGATCTCCGATCTCGATGCTGTGGAGTCACACCTGGAAGCAGTGGCAGGTCGCCACGAGGCCTTTGTCGTGGTGCTGCACGGCACAGGTACCTTCCGGCCGGTGTCACCGGTGGTCTATGTGCGGGTGGCTTCCGGAGCCGCTCAGATCGTCACTCTGGAAGCGGACGTACGCTCCGGGCCGCTGGAACGCAACATCCGGTTCGACTACCACCCGCACGTGACCGTGGCACACGACGTGCCCGCATCCGTTCTCACCGTGGCGCAGCAGACTCTCGCCGACTACGAAGCGACGTTCACCGCCGATGCGCTCACCCTGTACGAGATGGGCTCCGATGGAGTGTGGGGGCCTCTGCGGGACTTTGAGCTGCGCGCTCACGCATGACACGCTCGTAGTGTGCACGCCGACGGTTGCGCCGGCGCACCGCGCGGATTCGCAGCAGGACAACGGCAATCCCGAGGAACAGCAGAATCCACAGCAGAGCCTTGAACATCCCGATGAGCAGGGTGGTGAAGAACCCACGTTGCGCGGGTTCGGCTGCTGGCGGCTCAGCCGGTCCGGCGAACGGCGGCGCCTGCAAGCCTGACAAGGCGACCATGGCTCCCGTGCCGGACGTGGTCAGCGCCATGCTCTGAGAGCCGATGGACGACGCCGAGGTGCTCGCAGCCAGCGGGACGTCCATGCTCGGGGGTGTGGCCTGGACGGCTTGGGCAGTGACCTCTTGAGCCATCGCTGCAGTGGCCTCAACGCCTGCCAAGGTCTGCTCGTCCAGCGGCTCAGGTGCCAGATCCTCACCACCGCTGTTGGCCGGCTCCGCGGCAATCTCAGTAGTCGCCTGAGGTTCGGGGAGTTCTCCGATCGCAGATAGCCCATCGACGTTGGCGAAAGCCCAGTCGAGGACCTGTCGCGCAGTCTGTGTGGTTCCGCCACCGATCCCGAGCAGGGCGATGACCAACGTTCGACCGTTCTGCTCAGCGCCGACGACGTAGGTGCGTCCGGCTTGACTCGTGAAGCCGCTCTTGGCGCCCTTGAAGCCCGGGTAGTCGGTGTTGAGCAGAGTGTCGTGGTTGTAGATCGTGAAGGTGGTCGCCGGAACCTTCGGATCCTTCGGCAGTTGCGCCGGGAATTCCGCTTCCCGCGCAGTCATGATCTCCTGCAAGCGCGGATCCTGGATGGCGACGCGGTAGATCTGCGCAAGATCTGCGGCTGTGGTGACCTGGCCGGGCCAGTCGAGCCCGTTCGGGGACATGGCCACCGTCTGGGTGGCCCCCACCCGCTGCGCCTCGGCATTCATGGCATCGATCGTCCGCTGGTAGCCGTACGCATCGGCGAGCGCGACCGCGGCATCGTTGCCGCTGCGCATCATCATGCCGTGGAACAACTGCGAGACGGTGTACTTCTGTCCTGCGAGCACCCCGACGTGCATCCCCTCGGTCAAGGTCTCGCGGGCATCCGCCTCATAGGTGCTGTCCCACTGCAGTCGGGGCAGCAGCGTCAGTGCCGTCAGCGTCTTGAGCGTGGAGGCCATCGGCCGTTGTACGTCGTATTCCTGTCCGGCCAGAATCTCCCCGGAGGTGGCATCCGCGACGACCCACGACTTGGTCGCGAAGTCCGGGATCTCCACACCAGCCGCGGCCGTCGGGGTGGGCGAGGGCGAGGGCGCGATGGTGTCTTCGGCGCTGGCCGGGGCGGCGAACAGCATCGACAGGACAGCGGTTGAGGCGATGATCGAGGTACGCATTACGCCTCAGCGTAAGTGCGCAATTGTGGCCTTCCCGGCAGCGCCACGCAGAGATCTCACGGCTGTGCCACCGAACCACTGACCCATCGGATGCTCGGAGCAATAGGGTGGGGTCAGGAGAGGCGGTGGTCATGAACAGGGACGATCTCGGCACACTGATCGCACGCAGCGGCCAGGACATTGAGGCGATGCCGTGGGAGGAGATTCCCACGTTGGCCGGCGTGTACCAGAAGATCCTGTGGCAGTCCGGTGATGTGACGTTGGGTCTTATGCGCGTCGACGAGGGCAAGGAAAACCCCGAGCATGCCCACCATGCGGCCCACCATCACATCCTGGTCCTCGACGGCGAATGCACGATGGTCGGAAAGCGCCTCGGCCCCGGCTCATACGTCTACATCCCGCCCACCGTCGCCCACGCGGTGACCGATGTGGGTCCGGGTGGTTGCACGTTCTTCTACACCTACCGCCCGCTGGAGAAGTCGAGTCCGGAATCTCCGCTGCACCCGGAGCACGGCGGGGTGGTCTGAGGCCGGCCTCCGGTTCAACCGGAGCCGATCGGGGAGCGGTTGTTCAATCCGGGAGCGAATCCACGCGTGGGTTCGCTCACTTCTGCGACGAACTCTCCCCGAAGGCGCAACGATCACTGAGCGAAGCAGTTAGTCCCGGCGGAACATCAGCGCGCGCTTGACCTCTTGGATCGCCTTCGTGACCTCGATCCCGCGCGGGCAGGCGTCGGTGCAGTTGAACGTCGTGCGGCAGCGCCACACGCCTTCTTGGGAGTTCAGGATGTCCAGTCGCAGGTCGGTGCCGCTGTCGCGGGAGTCGAAGATGAACCGGTGCGCGCCGACGATCGCCTGCGGGCCGAAGTACTGACCGTCGCTCCAGAAGACCGGGCAGGACGTCGTGCAGCAGGCACACAGGATGCACTTGGTCGTGTCGTCGAAACGGGCGCGGTCCTCGGCGGACTGCAGGCGCTCACGCGTGGGCTCGTGGCCATCGGTGATCAGGAAGGGCATCACGTCGCGGTAGGCCTGGAAGAACGGCTCCATGTCGACGACGAGGTCCTTCTCCAGCGGCAGACCCTTGATCGCCTCGACCACGACCGGCTTCTTGATGTTGAGGTCCTTGATCAGGGTCTTGCACGCCAGACGGTTACGGCCGTTGATCCGGATCGCGTCCGACCCGCAGATGCCGTGCGCGCACGAGCGGCGGAATGTGAGCGTCCCGTCGATCTCGTCCTTGATCTGCTGCAGGACCGTGAGTACACGATCGGTGGGCAACGCCTGTACGGAGTACTCCTCGTAGTGCGGTGCGTCGTCGGTCTCCGGGATGAACCGGGCGATCTTGAACGTGACATCGAGCCGCTTGATCTGCTCGGGGACGGTGGTGGTCATCAGTACTTGCGCTCCATCGGTTGGTACCGGGTGACGACAACAGGTTTGTAATCCAGGCGCACACTCGTGTCGCCGTTCTCACCCACGTGGCGGTAGGCCATCGTGTGGCGCATGAAGTTCACGTCGTCGCGGGTTTGGTAGTCCTCGCGCGCGTGCCCGCCGCGGGACTCCTTGCGCTCCAGAGCGCCCACCACCAACACCTCGGCCAGATCGAGCAGGAAGCCGAGTTCGATCGCCTCGAGCAACTCGGTGTTGTACCGCTGCCCCTTGTCGTGGATCGCCACGTTGCGGTAGCGGCGCTGCAACTCCTGGACGTCGGACAGGGCCTGCTTGAGCGTGGTCTCCGTGCGGTAGACCTGCGCGTTCATGTCCATGGTCTCCTGCATGGCCTTGCGGATCTCCCCGACCCGCTCGCCGCCCTCGGAGTCCCGCAGACCGCTAACCATGCCCTCGACGAACACCGCCGGATTCTCGGGCAGGTCCGGCAGCTCCGCGCCCACCGCGTACTCGGCGGCCGCGATCCCCGCCCGCCGTCCGAACACGTTGATGTCCAGCAGCGAGTTGGTGCCCAGACGGTTGGCGCCGTGAACGCTCACGCAGGCGCACTCGCCCGCCGCGTACAGACCGGGCACCACGGTGTCGTTGTCCCGGAGCACCTCGGTCTCGATGTTGGTCGGGATGCCGCCCATGGCGTAGTGGGCTGTCGGGAAGACCGGGACGAGTTCAGTGATCGGATCCACACCGAGGTAGGTGCGTGCGAACTCGGTGATGTCCGGGAGTTTGGTCTCGATCTGCTCGGCCGGAAGGTGCGTGAGATCCAAGTACACGTAGTCGGCGTCGGGCCCGGCGCCCCGGCCTTCCCGTACCTCCTGCACCATCGCGCGCGCCACCATGTCACGGGGCGCGAGGTCCTTGATGGTGGGGGCGTAGCGCTCCATGAACCGCTCGCCGTCCTTGTTGCGCAGGATGCCGCCCTCGCCGCGGGCGCCCTCGGTCAGCAGCACGCCGAGGCCGGCCAGGCCGGTCGGGTGGAACTGGTAGAACTCCATGTCCTCCAGCGGCAGGCCCTTGCGGTAGACGATGCCGATGCCGTCGCCGGTGAGGGTGTGCGCGTTGGAGGTGGTCTTGAAGACCTTGCCGAAACCGCCGGTCGCGAACACCACCGACTTGGCGCGGAACACGTGCAGTTGACCCGTGGCCAGCTCCAGCGCCACGACGCCCGCGGTGCGCTGGCCGTCCTCTGACATCACCAGGTCAAGCACGTAGTACTCGTTGTAGAACTCCACGCCCTGCTTGATGCAGTTCTGGTAGAGGGTCTGCAGGATCATGTGCCCGGTGCGGTCCGCGGCGTAGCAGGCGCGGCGCACCGCTGCCTCACCGTGGTTGCGGGTGTGACCGCCGAAGCGGCGCTGGTCGATGCGGCCCTCGGGGGTGCGGTTGAACGGCAGCCCCATCTTCTCGAGGTCGATGACCGCGTCGATGGCTTCCTTGCACATGATCTCCGCGGCGTCCTGGTCGACGAGGTAGTCGCCGCCCTTGATCGTGTCGAAGGTGTGCCACTCCCAGTTGTCCTCTTCGACGTTGGCCAGCGCGGCACACATACCGCCCTGCGCCGCGCCGGTGTGCGAGCGCGTCGGATACAGCTTGGTCAGGACCGCGGTCCGTGCGCGGGTCCCGGACTCGAGAGCGGCACGCATACCGGCCCCGCCCGCGCCGACAATAACGACGTCGTACTGGTGAATTTGCATGATCTACCTCAGCTGATCGTGGGGTCGAAGGTGAAGATCACGAGCGTGCCCAGTGCAATCGTGAAGACGGTGGCGGTCAGTAGCGCCGCTTTGAGCCAGAACCTGGTCTGGTCGCGTTCGGAGTAGTCGTTGATGATCGTGCGCAGGCCGTTGGCGCCGTGGATCATGGCCAGCCACAGTTGCAGCAGGTCCCAGACCTGCCAGAAGGGGCTGCTCCAGCGACCGGCCACGAAGGCGAAGTTGATGCGCTGCACACCCCCGTCGAGGATGTTCATGATGACCAGGTGGCCGAGCACCAGGAAGACCAGCACGATGCCGGACACCCGCATGAAGATCCACGACCACATCTCGTAGTTCGTACGGCCACCACTGCGGGCGGTCTTCGGAACGTTCAGTGCCGGCGCGCTCATGAAGTGCTCCCGAACAGCGACTCAACAGTATGGATGATCATGAAGTAGGTGCCGGGGATCATCAGGACCAACCAGATGGCCATGATCGCCCAGGTCATCTGCCGCTGCACCCGCGGACCCTTGGACCAGAAGTCCACCAAGATGATCCGGATGCCGTTGAGCGCGTGGAACAGGACTGCGCCCACCAGGCCAACCTCCATGAGATTGACCAGCGGCGTCTTGTAGGTGGCGATGACCGCGTCGTAGGCCGCGGGTGACACCCGCACCAACGCGGTGTCCAGTACATGGACCAACAGGAAGAAGAAGACAGCCACACCTGTGATGCGGTGGGCCACCCAGGTCCACATCCCCTCGTGACCGCGATAAAGCGTGCCGACTGAAGCGCTGGGCACAGATACCTCCTAGAGCGGTGGTTACGTCGCCATGCTAGTGGGCCTGTTACGACCCGGCCCTCCCAGCGTCCCCTTAGAACCGAGAATGTCCGTTTGATCCTGGCTTTGCCTCACCGGCGCCCCGACTCAGCGCCCCCGGCCTGCCCAGATGAGGGGCCACGGCCGGGATTTGCGGGATTGGTGATCACGATGCACCGCAGATTCGGCATGTCACAGGACACGGCATGTAAGGCGCGCGTAAGGTCGGTGTCGAGTTCACGTCTGGGAGGAAATATGAGGAAGTACAGTCTGGCCGCACTCGGCGCGGCTGCGGCCTTGACCCTGGGAGCCTGCGGAAGCGCTCCGTCCGACTCTGGAGAGAGTGCATCTCCGGCGGCGTCGGGCAGCAGCGACTTCTTGGCCTGCATGGTCTCTGACGCAGGTGGCATCGACGACCGCTCGTTCAACGCCTCCGCCTACAAGGGTGTGCAGGACGCGGTGGCCGAGTTCGGCGTCCAGGAGAAGTTCCTGGAGTCCAAGAGCCAGACCGACTACGCCCCGAACATCAACTCACTGGTCAACGACGACTGCGGCATCATCATCACCGTCGGGTTCCTGATGGAGGACGCCACCAAGGAAGGCGCCACCCAGAACCCCGAGGAGAAGTTCGCGATCGTGGACGCTGCCAGCGACCCCGAGATCGACAACATGAAGGGCCTGGTATTCAACACCGCGCAGTCCTCGTTCCTGGCCGGCTACCTGGCCGCGGGCATGAGCCAGACGGGCAAGGTCGCCACCTTCGGTGGTCTGGCCATTCCCTCGGTGACCGCTTTCATGGACGGTTACTGGGAGGGCGTGCAGTACTACAACGAGCAGAACGGCGCGAACGTCGAGGTGCTCGGGTGGGACCAGAACAAGCCTGACGCGGGTTCGATGGCTGGTGGGTTCGAGGACCAGGCCAAGGGCCAGCAGCTGGCCAAGAACTTCATCCAGCAGGGTGCGGACATCATCTTCCCGGTCGCCGGGCCGGTGGGTCTCGGTGCCGCCAAGGAAGCCCAGTCGACCGGTAAGGCCGACATCATCTGGGTCGACAGCGACGGCTACGAGTCCGCTCCGCAGTACAAGGATGTGTTCCTGACCTCGGTGCTCAAGAAGATCGACGTTGCGGTGACCGACACGATCGGGCAGGCCGTCAACGGTGAGTTCACCAACGAGGAGTACGTCGGAACCTTGGCCAACGATGGCACCGGGCTCGCCCCGTTCCACGACTTCGAGGACCAGGTCCCGGCCGAGCTGAAGACGCAGCTCGAGGAGATCAAGCAGGGGATCATCGACGGCACCATCGAGGTGACCTCGCCCAACCAGCCGCAGTCGGCTAGCTGACCGAGCACATGAGATGAGGGGTCCAGGCGCTGTGCTTGGGCCCCTCATCTCCATTCAGGAGGGTGCGCCGTGAAACTGGAGTTGCGTAACATCACCAAGAAGTTCGGCGATTTCGCCGCCAACGAGGACATCTCGCTGGTGGTCAACCCTGGAGAGATCGTCGCTCTCCTGGGCGAGAACGGTGCCGGCAAGAGCACTCTCATGAACGTCGTCTACGGCCTGCTGGAGCCGACGAGCGGGGAGATCCTCGTCAACGATGTAGAGGCCGATTTCGAAGGCCCCGGCGATGCGATGGCCGCGGGGATCGGCATGGTCCACCAGCACTTCATGCTCATCCCGCCGTTCACCGTCGCCGAGAACGTGATGCTCGGCCACGAACACACCAAAGGTGCCTTCCTTGGACACCGCCCGCGAGGAGGTGCGCCGGGTGTCGCAGGCCTACAACTTGCAGGTCGACCCTGACGCGCTTGTCGAGGACCTCCCGGTCGGCGTCCAACAACGCGTCGAGATCATCAAGGCGCTGGTGCGCGACGCCGGCGTGCTGATCCTTGACGAACCGACTGCTGTACTCACCCCTCAGGAGACCGACGAACTGCTCGGGATCATGAAGGACCTCAA
Source organism: Candidatus Nanopelagicales bacterium (assembly GCA_025455985.1). Classification (GTDB taxonomy): domain Bacteria; phylum Actinomycetota; class Actinomycetes; order S36-B12; family UBA10799; genus JADKAV01. Next base: position 22,140 of record JALOLM010000002.1, read on the forward strand.
GGCCAAGGGCACCAGCATCGTGTTCATCTCGCACAAACTGCGAGAGGTGCGCGCCGCCGCGGACCGCATCGTCGTCATCCGCCGCGGCAAGGTGGTGGGCGAGGCCACGCCCGAAGCCACCCAGGCCGAGTTGGCGGGCATGATGGTCGGTCGTGAGGTGAGCCTGACCGTTGAAAAGCCCCCTGCGAACCCCGGTGGGCCCGTGCTGGAGATCAAGTCGCTGTCCGCGGCCGACCTGGAAGGCAGGCCGATCCTGCGGGATCTCAACTTCGATGTGCGGGCCGGGGAGATCCTCGGGGTGGCCGGTGTTCAAGGCAACGGCCAGACCGAGTTGGCCCAGGTGCTCACCGGCTTGTTCGAGGGTGAGGTGACCGGCAGCGTCGCGCTGGAGGGCAATGAACTGCTCGGACGCACCCCGCGGGCGATCCTCGACTCGGGACTCGGGTACGTGCCGGAGGACCGCGAGCACGATGGTCTGATCGGATCGTTCACGGTCACCGAGAACCTGGTCCTGGACCAGATCAAGAACGCTCCTTACTCGGCCAGAGGCGTCATGAAGTCGTCGGTCATCGATTCCCGGGCAGTGGAACTCATCGACGAATTCGACGTGCGTACACAGGCTGCCGAAGCGCCGGTGTCCTCGCTGTCGGGCGGCAACAAGCAGAAGGTCGTGATGGCCCGCGAGATGTCGCGCGAGTTGCGCGTTCTCGTG
>JALOLM010000452.1 GCA_025455985.1 Candidatus Nanopelagicales bacterium
GCCCAACTGGCCTCCACTGCGTCGAGGTCCTCCCCGAGCAGGGACCGCGCGCGCCGCATGTCCCGCTGAGCGGGCGTCAGTTCCCAGCCGGTCACCGTGGTCGACGCGGTGAAGTCGGGGGCCATCTGTGACAACAGTCCCAATGTGCGACCGATCATGTCGGCGCCCGGACCCCGTTGTGGGAGTTCGGGAACATGGGGCAACTCTGGCAACTGGTCGCTGATCCGGGCTGGCCAGTCCCCGACCGCGGTACCGGGCACCGACCCGATTCCGGTCAAGGTCACGGGCGCGTTCAAGGGGATCGGCACGGCCCATGGTCGCACACCCACCGGGTAGCGTGGGCACATGCCGGAGGTCTACACAGGAGCCACCGCACTGCCCATGTGGACCCTCTACCTGGCGGTGGTGGTCGGTGGTGTGGCTGGCGCGACCTACGCGGCGCGGCGTGGTTTCGACGTCATCGGAGTGCTCACCTTGTCGATAACGGCCGGGCTGGGCGGACTGCTGCTGCGTGACATCCTGCTGGCTCGCGGTCCCATCGTCCTGCGTGACACGACCTTCATCTGGTCGGCAACGGCGGCAGCGGTACTGGGCTTCTTCTTCGCCGGGTACATCGCCCGGTTCGACCGGGCCTTGCTGGCTCTGGAGGCCTTGGCCATGGGCCTGCTGGCGACGGTGGGCACGGACAGTGCTCTGCGCGCCGGTCTCGGTGGGTTGTCGGCGATCGCGGTCGGGACGATCGTGGCCACAGCGGGGCCGCTGTTCCGGGACATCCTCGGCGGTGACGCCCCACAGTTGCTGCGCCCTGGCGTGTTCCTGGGGATCATCGCCCTCGGTGGCTCGATCCTCTACGTGGCGCTCGACGCTTGGACGAAACAGGCGCTGCTGTCGCAGATCCTGGTGATCCTCACGGTGTTCGGCACCCGACTGGCGGCACTGCGTCTTGATCTGGAGACCCGCTCGGCCGAGGATGTCTCAGACCGGGTCTGGTCCTATTGGGGCAGGAAGGACCGTGGCAATGCCTGACACGGTCCAGTCGCTGGCCCTGCCCAGCTCGATCGACGCCTTGGCCATCACGGTGGGGGCGATCTCGGGCGCGCTGCACGCCAGGCGACGCCACATGGACGTCATGGGGATCCTGGTGGTCGCGTTCTGCGGCGCTCTGGGCGGCGGGGTCATCCGCGACATCCTGCTGGTCTCCGGTCCCCCGGTGTTCCTGACCTCATCGACCTTCCTGCTGTACGCGATCGTCGGCGCCGGGTTCGGCTGGGCCTTCTCCCGCTTCTTCACCAAGGCGACGATCCTCCTGGAGGTCATCGACGGGCTGTTCATCGGCGTCTGGGTGCTGGTGGGGGCGACCAAGGCGCTGGGCAACGGTCTGGGTTTCGGTTCCGTGCTGCTGGTGGCGGTGATCACCGCGACCGGGGGCGGGGTTCTGCGCGACATCTTCTGCGGTGAACAGGTCAGCTTGCTGCTGCCCGGTCAATGGCTGGCGTTCGCGGCCCTGATGGGTGCGCTCACCTTCATGATCGTCTTCTGGTTCGGCGGCGAGCTGTTCATCGCCGAACTTCTGTGCATCGTGGTGGCCTCCACCCTGCGCATGGTCAGCACGGCTTTCGACCTGCGAACGCCGATGCCCATGGACCTGAGCCGCAGGTTCCGCGCCCCCGCTGAACCGTCGCACTGAGCCGCCTGCCCCTCGGGCTGGGGCTACCGCCGCACGAAAGTGGCACGGCGCGAAAGCCGATTCCGGAATCTGCCATCTTCGTGCGGAAAACTCGCCCGATTTGCGGCAAATAGTGGGTTTCAGCCGCACAACAGCGGCATCCAGAGCAGGGCCCTGCCCACTTCGTGCGGCGGCGAGATCAGCAGCGCGAGGCGCCTGACTAGAACGTGCGGGTGATCCGGCCCGAACCGAGCACCTGGGTGTCGCGATAGAGCACAGCGATCTGACCTGGGGCAACACCCGACAACTGCTCGCGCAGCTCGACGCGGCCGGTCGTGTAGCGGGCCGGTACCGGTTGGCCGTGCGCGCGGATCTGCACATGGACCTCGCCGGTCGACGAACACCGTGTTCCGCTCGAGGTCGACGTCGACGATGTAGCGCGGCTGGCCATCGGCGGCGGGCTGCTGCAGATGCAGCCCACGGCGCTGCCCGATGGTGAAGCCCACCGCGCCGCTGTGCGACCCCAGTTGCTCACCGGAGGTGGCGTCCACGATCGGGCCGTCTTGGCCGCCGAGCCGTTCCCGCAGGAAACCCCGGGTGTCGCCGTCGGGGATGAAGCAGATGTCGTGGCTGTCGGGTTTGTCCGCGACAAGCAGACCGCGATCGGCGGCCTCCGCGCGGACCTGCGCCTTGTGGCTGTCTCCGAGTGGGAACAACGACCCCGCCAACTGGTCGGCATCCAGAACGCCGAGCACGTACGACTGGTCCTTCTCGGGGTCTGCTGCCCTGTGCAGTTCCGGACCGTCGGGCCCCTCGACCAGCCGTGCGTAGTGCCCGGTCCCAACTGCGTCGAAGCCGAGCGCCTGCGCGCGTTCGAGCACGGCGGCGAACTTGATGTGCTGGTTGCAGCTCACACACGGGTTGGGGGTGCGGCCCTGGGAGTACTCGTGCAAGAAATCATCGAGCACGGTCTGCTGGAACCGCTCGGCGAAGTCCCAGACGTAGAAGGGGATCCCCAGCCGATCGGCGGCCCGCCGGGCGTCGTGGACATCTTCCAGCGTGCAGCAGCCCCGGCCGCCGCCGGCATACCGCTTCTCGGCCAGCGCCAGGTGAACGCCGGTCACCTCATACCCGGCGTCCACGAGCCGGGCAGCCGCAACTGCCGAATCCACACCGCCGGACATGGCGGCCACCACCCGCTTCACCGAATACCTCCGGCGCGACGGGCTCGCTCCACCGCCGGCGGCAAGGCCAGGCGCAGCGCCGCCACGTCCTCTGCGGTGGAGTTCCACCCCAAGGAGAAGCGCAACGAGGAACTGGCCAGCGAGTCATCGGCGCCCATGGCCAGCAGCACATGGCTGGGCTGCGGGATCCCAGCCGTGCAGGCCGAGCCCGTGGACACCGCGATCCCCGCGGCATCCAACAGCATCAGCAGCGCATCACCCGGGCAGCCCGGGAAGGAGAAGTGCGCATTGTTGGGCAACCGCTGGTCAGGATCGCCATTGAGCACCGCATCGGGCACCGCCTCGAACACTGCCGCGATCAGCTGATCGCGCAACGGCACGAGGTCGGGCTTCGGCGCCGCCAGCGCAGCCGCGAAACCCGCGACACCGGCCGCGTCCACGGTTCCCGAACGGATGTCGCGTTCCTGTCCACCTCCGTGGGTCAACGGGCTGACCTGCATCGCCCGGTCCAGGATCAGCACCCCGACGCCCACCGGGCCTCCCACCTTGTGGGCAGACAAGGCCACTGAGTCGACCCCGGTCAGATCCATCTCCACCTGGCCGAGTGCCTGCACCGCATCGGTGTGCACGGCAACACCGTGGCGGGCGCACACCCGCGCCACCTCATCGACCGGCTGGAGGGTCCCCACCTCGTTGTTGGCGTACATGACCGCAACCAGCGCGACGTCGGCGTCGATGAGCCACTCGAGTTCGTCGAGGTCAACGCGCGCGAGGTGGTCGACGCCGATCCGCTCGACGGTGAATCCCTCTTCGATCAACGCGTCGGCCGGATCGAGCACCGCATGGTGCTCCACCGCACTGATCAGGATGCGCTTCTTGCCGCTGGCCCGGGCAATCCCCTTGAGCGCAAGGTTGTCGGCCTCCGTCCCGCCGGAGGTGAAGACCACATCGGCGGGCTTGACCCCGACTATTGCCGCGATCTGCTCCCGGGACTCCTCCACGACCGACCGCGCCCTGCGACCCGCGGTGTGCAGGCTCGACGGATTACCCACCTGCTCCCACTGCTCGCGCATGGCCGCGAGCGCTTCAGGACGAAGCGGCGTGGTGGCGGCGTGGTCGAGGTAGTGCACCTCAACATGGTAGGCGCGAGGCTACTTGTGCACCGGCACCGAGGGAGCGTGCCAGATGCGGTCGAGGTAGTCCTGGATCGATCGGTCGGAGGAGAAGAACCCGGAGCGGGCGATGTTGTGGACCACCATCTTCTGCCACAGCCCCTGATCGGCCCAGACCTTCTCCACCTCGTTCTGGGCTTCGATGTAGGAAGCGAAGTCCGCCAGCACCATGTAAGGATCGTCGGTCAGCAGGGAGTCC
>JALOLM010000095.1 GCA_025455985.1 Candidatus Nanopelagicales bacterium
TCGGCAACTGCGGGCAGGTCGACCGGGACCGGCACGTTGGTGTCCTGTCGATCCCCCTGCCCCAACTGGCCGAAGTCGTTTCGTCCCCAGCACCAGAGGTCCGCGTCGGCCTGGATGGCACAGGTGTGATCACCGCCGGCCTCGACCTGGACAACGTCATCCAGATCCACCAGCGCCGGTACGTCACCGTCAGTGTTCGTGCCATTGCCCAGTTGACCGAACGTGTTGGCCCCCCAGCACTCCACCAGGTCCAAAGTGGCCTCTGGATCGGTGGTTGCCGCAGCCCCGGAGTCCACGAGCAGATTGCACGAGTGAGAGTTTCCGGCGGTGACATCGACGGCCACCGCGAGCGTGCGCGCTGTCGCCGACACCGGGCGGCTGGCGTTGCCCGCGGTGTCCAGCATGAAGACGCTATAGGAGTAGACCGTGTGGGAACGCACGTCGGTGTCCGTGGTCTGCGTGGCGATCCCCTGCACCGCCACCGGCTTGCCCTCATCCAACGACTGCGGAGCCTCGCGTCCGACCTTGCGCCGGATGGCAACGGCCTGCAGGTCGGGGGCCTGCCCGTTGCGCCAGCGCAGCCCGATGGAGTCGGTGGCCGTTTTTGTCACCTCCAGCTCCGAGGCGGGACCCGGCGGGTAGACGTCCGAGCGGGGGTTCCAGGTGTAACGCAGACGCAGGACGGCCCGCTTCTTGGTGCGCACCTTGACCCGCATCGGCAAGTCGGCCACCGCGGAGGTGCCACCGTCGGTCACGATCGGGGTGGCCCAGACGCGGTACGTGCCCGGTGGAAGGTTGCGCAGTCTGCCGGCGGAGGGCAACTTCTTCCGGTAGGTCTTACTGGCAACCGTGATCTTCGCGACCCGGCCCTGAGGTACACCTTCGGCTACCACCCGCAACGAACCGCCGGAACTCTTCGCCCGGGCGACGGTGGAGGCGCTGGTCCCGAGGGCCGAACCGGCAACGGAGGGTCCGGATGTCAGCGGCACCAACGAGACGGCCGCGATCACCGCAGCTGCCCGGGTGACCCCACGCATCCTTCACCTCCCTGTCGGTATCGCTCCAAAATAGCCCCAAAACCCCTGATGGAGCCGGACGTGGCCTACGTGCCCGACTTCCGGTTACCCCCACCACGGGTGGTCAGGAAGTATCCCGCTCCCGCCCCCGCCCCCGCAGCGATAGCTACGGAGGACAAGGTCTGGCTGTCCAGCAACCGGCCCAGGACCCACACGATCAGCGCGCAGGCGACGGCGACGACGACAGACATCAGGATTGACCGGCCCATCCCGCGAGCCTAAGCGATAGCGCCGTATGCACCGGCAAGCAGCCGCCGAGATGCGCGGAAGACGGTTACGCCTGAACGCTGCGGAAGCGGCGCAGACGAAGGCTGTTGAGGACGACAAACACCGAGGAGAACGCCATGGCGGCACCGGCCACCATCGGGGTGAGCAGCCCAGCCATCGCCAACGGGATCGCCGCACTGTTGTAGGCGAAGGCCCAGAACAGGTTCTGCTTGATCGTGTGCAGGGTCGCCCGGCTCAATCGGATGGCATCCACGATGGCCAGGGGTTCGCTGCGGACCAGGGTGATGTCACTGGCCGCGATGGCAACGTCTGCACCCGCGCCCATGGCGATGCCCAAGTCGGCCTGTGCCAGCGCTGCCGAGTCGTTGATCCCGTCGCCGACCATCGCAACGCGTGCACCCTGCTGCTGCAGCCCTTGGATCTGAGCCAGTTTGTCCAACGGCTTGACCTCGGAGACGACCTCCTGGATGCCCACCGAATCTGCCACTGTCCTAGCAGCAAGAGCTGAGTCCCCGGTGAGCAGAACCGTACGCAGACCCAGATGGTGCAGACCCTCGACGGCAGCCCTGCTTGTGGGCCGGATCGTGTCACTGACAGTGACGCCACCCTGGACATGTCCGCCCCAGGCCGCCACCACGGAGGGCGAATCGTCCACAACGGCGAACCCCTCTTCGCGCAGCCAACTCGGCTTGCCGGCGACGACCGCCACCCCGTCGACGTCCCCCCGGACCCCATGACCCGGCACGGCCTCGAAGTTGGTCAGCGTGCCCCGATCAGGCAGGGCATCTGCGATGGCACGGCCGATCGGGTGCTCACTGGCGGACTCCAGGGTGCCAACCATCCGAGCGAAGTCCGGCGCGTCGGTGTGCACCTCGACGCCGATGCGGCCCTGCGTCAACGTCCCGGTCTTGTCCAGAACGACGGTGTCCACCAATCTCGTGCGCTCGAGGATCTCGGGGCCTGAGATCAGCACGCCCAACTGCGCGCCTTTGCCGGTGCCGACCAGGATGGCGGTCGGTGTGGCCAGGCCGAGGGCACACGGACAGGCGATGATGAGTACCGCGACCGCGGCGCTGAAGGCCGCAGTCCAACTCGACCCCAGCAGCAGCCAGCCGATCGCTGTCAGAACGCTCAGAACCAGGACGACGGGAACGAACACCGCGGAGACCCGGTCGGCCAGTCGCTGCACGGGCGCCTTACCGGTTTGGGCGCTCTCGACCGCGGCAGCGATCTGTGCCAGCTCGGTGTCGGCGCCCACCCGTTGCGCACGGGCGATCAAGCGGCCGGTCTGGTTGACCGCCGCGCCGATGATGCGGTCGCCGGGACCGACATCGACCGGCACGGACTCACCGGTGATCAGTGAGTTGTCGACAGCCGAATCCCCCGAGACCACCACGGCGTCGGTCGCCACCTTCTCCCCCGGCCGGACCAGGAACTCTTCACCGACGGCCAAGGCGGAGATCGGTATCCGGATCTCACGACCGTCACGCAGGACGGTCGCCTCCTTGGCACCCAGTTTCAGCAAGCCGGTGACGGCCTCGCCCGCACGGCGTTTCGCCCGCGCCTCCGCGTAGCGCCCAGCCAGCAGGAACGTGGTCACGGTGACGGCGACCTCGAAGTAGATGTGCCCATCGGTGAACAGCGCCACCACCGACCATCCGTAGGCGGCCAGCACCCCGAGGCTCACGAGGGTGTCCATCGTGGTGGTGGCGTGGCGGGCCGCATTGAACGCCGCTCGGTGGAACGGCCACGCCCCCCATACGACGACCGGGGTCGCCAGGATCGCGATCGCCCACATGAGCGCCATGGAATGGGGCATGGCCATCGACAGGACCACCACCGGCACCGCCAGGACCGCGGACACAATCAGCCGCCGCAGGAGGGTGGGGTCGTCGTGGTGCTCGTGCTCACTGTCAGGGCGCCGCTGCGTCGCCGCATACCCTGCCTTCTCCACAGCTGCGACACAATCGCCTACCGAGACCTCGGAGGGCAACTGCACATGCGCGGAGTGGGTGGCGAAGTTGACCGACGCCTCCACGCCGGGCAGCGCGTTGAGCTTCTTCTCGATGCGAGCCGCGCAGGACGCGCAGGTCATCCCCTCCAGATCGAGTTCAACGCTGGTACTCACGCCCGCGTAAACACCGCCTCCCCCGGACAGTATTCCGCCCGACCTCAGGCGTTGCGCACGAACAGGCCAAGTACGGCCGCCAGCGAGAGCACCGATCGGGGTTCGTATGCCGCCCGCCACAGACCCCCGTGGTTCGCGGCGTCAGCGAACAGGTCCATGGGGTTGTGCAGTGGCACTTCGGGATTCGCCGCCGAAGCCGGGTCGTGCAGGTCCCGAACCAGCAGAGCGGCCATCAGGGTGTTCGCCGTGGACGCCGAGAACACCTCGATCCCGAACTGGCCGGCGCCGGCATAGGCTGCAGCCAGCGCCCGGTTCTTCACCACCGACCGGGTCCGGGTCGCGGGCGCAACGTTCAGGGAGACGCGCATGCCGGAGTCCCGCGCGACGATCGCCCGCCATCGCTGCAGACGCTTGGCCAATGCGTAGTTCGGACCCTGCTGTGGCACCAGGCAGTCTGAGATGCCGACCTCGTGGCCGGAATCGTCGATGACGGTGTCCCGATAGGCGGGCTCGAACAAGTTGGCCAACTGCAAGGGCGCTTGCAGGATCCGCCGCGTCCGGCGGTCCTTCCATCGGCTGCGGGCCATGGCCACTGCGTCCTCCGGCACCGCGAAGACGTCGGTCGGCGTGGCCAGATAGGCCAACGACAGACCCGGGTTGCTGCGGGCAAGCAGCAGGGTCACAGCGTCGATCGCCATGGACACCCGCACGTGCAAACCGCCATCGGCATAGGCGTAGTTGCCCAGGGTCAACGGCCCGTCGACCTCCCGCAACCAGGCCAGCAAGGCGTCGGTCTGCCCGATCAGGTCGAGGCCCGCGACCTGCGCGACCTTGGCGTCCGAAGCAGTGTCCAACTGGACCGATCGGCGTGGCACCGGCACCGCGAGGCGCCCGGCGGACCTCTTACCCACCGCCATGATCCGTTCCCAGACATCGGGTCGCGGCAAGTCGACGGCGTAGACAGTGGCACCCCAGTCGAGCAACTGCTGCAGCGGCCCCATCTCCGCCCCCGCCCCCAGCACGGCGATCTGCTGACCGCGCAGATCCAGCCACTGCGGGTTGGCCATCACCGCTCGTACCGCATCCGCGAAGGACGGCTCAGCGACCCCCCGCGCAACCCAGTCGTCCAGTTGGGCGTACAACGTGTCTCCGCTGAGTCTCTTACCGCGATAGGGGACGGAGAATTCGGCGCGACGCTCGTTGCGCCCGATGACCTCGAACGTGTCCATTCCCTCGTGATCGCTCAAGGACAAGGCCGAGATCAAGGGCCGATCGTTGCCGTCGGCCGACCACACGAACCGCTCGTGCAGGGAGTCCAAACCCGCCGCGGAAACCGCCACTGACGCTTGTGCATTAGCCGCGGCCACCACGACGAGATCCCTGATGGCCGACAGGTAGCCGGAGCGCCAGTCCTTGATGGCTTCCACGCGCCGTGCCGCCGCGGGATCGACGGCTCGTAGTGCGTCGGCGATGACGGCCCGTCCAGTGGCTGTTGTGCTGCGGGTGCCGTTGCTGGCGGCGGGGAAATCGACTCCGTGCTGCATGGTTGGTGAATCTACCTCGCTGGCGGGGTCGATCCGGACTCTTCGACGTCCCAGCCCGAGCCGCCGGCATTCACTCGATGCCGTAGAAGAGCCGCTCCATCACCTGCCGGGCCCTTCGGGTAAGCCTGCGATAGTCCTCGGGCAGTGCGCCCCGGTCGTCGGGCGGGTACTTCAGCAGGTGGGCGACCCTGGCCAGGGTCCGGTAGTCGGTCGGTACCGAGTCACTGGAGCGCCCCGAGCTGAGTATCACGGCGTTTCGGATCGAAGAGGCCAACCGCCAAGCCGCAACCAGGGTGTCGCGATCGGCTTCATCCACCACACCGAGCGCAACACACTGATCGAGCACCGAGATCGTCTGGCAGTCCCGCAAGGACGCCAACTCGTGGGCTCGCTCGAGTTGCTGGAGTTGCGCGACCCATTCGACATCGGTGAGGCCACCGCGGCCAAGCTTGACGTGCAAGGCGGGGTCGGCCCCACGCGGGAGCCTTTCGGCTTCCATGCGTGCCTTCAGCCGGCGCATCTCGATCAGGTCGTTGTGCGAGACCCCGTCCTGGGGGTAACGGATGGGGTCGATCACCTCGAGGAACGCGCCCTGCAACGCCGGGGAACCGGCGACCGGTCGCGCCCGCAGCAGCGCTTGCGCCTCCCACGCCGACGACCAGCGCGCGTAGTAGGCGGCGTAAGAGGCCAACGACCGGACCAAAGGCCCGTTTCGACCCTCCGGCCGCAGGTCCGCGTCCATCTCGATCGGCGGGTCGTCGCTGGGCAGTGCCAGCAGTCTGCGCAGTTCGTTGGCCACGCCCAGCGCGACGTCGGAGGCCACCTGCTCTTCGACCCCGTCCCGGCTGCGGTACACGAAGATCACGTCTGCGTCGGACCCGTAGCCCAACTCCTGGCCGCCGTATCGGCCCATGCCGATCACCACGAACTCGATGAGTTCCTCGGCACTGTGCTCACCGTGCCGCACGAAGGCGCTCGCAACGGCCAAGGCCGCTTGGATGGTGGCATCGGCGATGTTCGACAGCGCCGGACCGACGTCGTCCACGCGGAGTCGGCCGAGCACATCGGTGGCTGACACCCGGAACAGTTCCCGGCGCCGCGTCGCGCGGATCGCCGCGATACTCGACTCCGGGTCCACCTGACGCAAGGCAGCGGTGAGCGCTTCCTTGGCGATCTCAGGCGCGGGGCGCGGCCTGAGCTGCTCCGGATCGGCCAGGATCTGCACAGCGTCCGGGGAGCGCAGCAACAGATCGGTGGCATACCGGGAGGAAGCCAGCACATGCGCCATCGCGTGTGCCGTTTGGGATTCGTCACGCAGCAGACGCAGGTACCAGGGCGTGGCACCGAGCGCGTCGGACACCCGGCGGAATCCCAACAGTCCGGCGTCGGGGTCCGGACAGTCCGCGAACCATCCGAGCAGCACCGGCAGCAGCGTGCGCTGGATGGCCGCACGCCGACTGACGCCGTTGGTCAACGATTCGAGGTGGCGAAGGGCGCCGCGCGGATCCTGGTAACCCAAAGCCCGCAACCGTTGCTCGGCGGCTTCCGGGGCGAGCCGCGCCTCACCGGAGTCCAGACGGGCCACGGCATTGAGCAGTGGTCGGTAGAAGAGCTTCTCGTGCAGCCGCCGGACCTGCCGGCCCTGCTTGGCGAAAGCCTGCTCGAGTTCGGACGCCGGGTCGCTGCGCATCCCCATGGATCGTGCGATGACCCGCAACTCGGCCTCCCGCTCGGGGAACAGATGTGTCCGCCGCATGTGCCGCAGTTGCACCCGGTGTTCCAGCACCCGCAGGAAGCGGTAGGCACTGCTCATCCCGGAGGCGTCCTCACGGCCCACGTACCCCCAGGTGGCCAGCGCCTCCAGCGCGGTCAGGGTGGCCGGCGACCGGAGCGTGACGTCGCTGCGTCCGTGGACCAGCTGCAACAACTGCACCGCGAACTCCACGTCGCGCAGACCGCCACGGCCCAGTTTGATCTCCCGGGCCGCCTGCTTCTCGGGGATGTGCTGCTCCACCCGTCGGCGCATCGCCTGCACGTCGTCGACGAAGTTCTCCCGGTCGGCCGCTGCCCACACGAAGTCGGAGACCGCATCCACGTAGCGGGCGCCCAGGGCGATGTCACCTGCCGCGGGTCTTGCCTTGAGCAGCGCCTGGAACTCCCAGGTTTTGGCCCATTTGCGGTAGTAGGCGACGTACGAGTCAATCGTGCGCACCAGGGCCCCCGCCTTGCCCTCGGGCCTCAGCGCCGCATCCACCTCCCAGATCGAGCCTTCGGAGGTGGCCGCGTTCGCGATCTGCATCAACTTGCTCGCGATCTGCTGACCCACCCGCATCGCCACATCCGC
>JALOLM010000096.1 GCA_025455985.1 Candidatus Nanopelagicales bacterium
TAGACGATGAAACCCGCGGCGTTCAAAGCCTGCGCCAGGCGGTGGTACCGGGCCGCGTGCTCGGCCAGGCCGTGGGCGATCTGAACCACCCCGACCACGGGCTCATCAGCATCAGGCCAGGCGTAGGTGACGATGGGCGTGCTGTCGGAGGCGGAGATGAACGAAGAGGTCGTACTCATGGCCCTATTGTCGTGCGCCGCGCAATAGGCGGTCTACCCCGCAGCGGGGGCGAGTTCGTCGATGAGCGCCTCCACCCGCCGACGGATCTCGTCGCGGATCGGACGCACGGACTCCAGACCCTGCCCCGCCGGATCGTCGAGCACCCAGTCCTCGTAGCGCTTGCCAGGGTAGATCGGGCAGGTGTCGCCGCAGCCCATGGTGATCACCACATCGCTTGCCAGAACCGCATCATTGGTGAGGATCTTGGGCACTTCCGCGCTCATGTCGATCCCCTCTTCGAGCATGGCCGCGACGGCTGCGGGGTTCACCGCATTGCCCGGCGCAGAGCCGGCCGACCGGACCTCGATCCGGCCCTGGCCCAAGTGGTTCAGATAGGCCGCGGCCATCTGCGAGCGGCCCGCGTTGTGAACGCACACGAAGAGCACGCTGGGTTTGTCGGTCATGAGTTTCCTTCCGGACGGTGGACGGGTTCTGGCAGGTCAAGCGGTTCGGGAATGACTCCCGGACGCGGGTAGAAGAACTCGGTCAACAGCGCGCCGGCGACCGCGCCGACCAACTGCGCGGCGATGAACGGCAGCACCGATGACGGCGCGATCCCGGCGAACGTGTCGCTGAACGCGCGGCCGATGGTGACCGCCGGGTTGGCGAACGAGGTCGAGGCGGTGAAGAAGTATGCGGCACCGATCCACGCAGGCACTAGCACTGGTCCGAGGTGGCCGTTGCCGGTCCGGGTGACAGCCCCGATCAGCCCGATGAGGCCAGCGGTCGCGACCACCTCGCCGAGCAGGGTGCCGGTGCTCACACGGTCGTTCGTGGACACCTCCCAGGCGGGCAGCGCGAACATCAGATTCGCCAGCGCCACGCCCAGCAGCGCTCCGAGCACCTGGGCTCCCACATAGAGACCGGCCTCCTTCGCTGCCATCTCCTTGCGGGTGGCCGCAACCAGCGTGACCGCCGGGTTGAAGTGCGCTCCGGAGATCGGCCCGAGCGTCCAGATCAGCACGCCCAGAGCAGCCACCGTGGCCACCGCATTGATGAGCAGATCGACCCCGAGGTCGGGCGAGAGCGTGGTGGCCATGATGCCCGAGCCAACGACGACCGCAACCAGCACGCCGGTGCCCATGAGTTCGGCGGCCACGCGACGGATCATGGCGCGACTACCTCTGCCAGCTGCTCGACCCGCGCAGCGATCTCCTCGAACGCCGCGTCGAAGGCGGCGATCCGGTCCATCCGCGCGGGGTCGGGGATCGACCAGTGGAGGTGTTGCGCGTGCAGCTGCTCATCGGCCTGGTCGCACACGGTGACCACCAGAGTCTCTGCCGCCATGGCGTGCTCGTACTCCGTGGGCTCGGCTCCCGCCAGTGGGAATCCTTTGCGTCCGGCGACCCGGACCGCTTTGGGGTGCACGGCGGCAGCAGGCTGGGTTCCCGCGGAGCGCACCGGCACCGCGCTGCGACGCCGCCAGAGGACCTCGGCGAATTGGGACCGCGCGGAGTTGTGAGTGCATACGAACAGCACTCTCTGCGCGGGGATGTCCTGGCCTTTGACCGCCTGCCGGCCGACTCGTGTGAGTTGCAGGTACACCCGGCGCCCGTCGGCCTCCGAGGGCACGCGCACAAGGACCCCAGCGGCGTCCAGCACATTGAGGTGATGGGCCAGCAGGTTCGAACCCACACCGAGCTGTGCGGCCAGCGAGGCCGGGGTGCGGTCGGACTCGGCCAGCGCCTCCGCCACGGCCAGCCGGATCGGGTCACCCAGGGCAGCATGCACCGCCGCACGGTCGGAAAGTCGCTCAAGATTCATTGAGGTAACTCTAGCCCATGCTGCTGTTGTCCCTGCCCGCCCGGGTCTATACTTCAACTGTGGTTGAATCAATTGTCATTGAAACCACCTGGCCGGACGCTTCGGTCCCGGTCGGATTGCTCCAAGCCGTCGCCGACCCCGTGCGCTGGACCGTTCTGGCGCGCCTCACCACTGGCACCGCCTGCGTGTGCGAACTCCAGGAGCACTTCCCCATTGCGGCCAACCTGCTCAGCTACCACCTCAAAGTCCTGCGTGACAACGGCCTGGTGACAACAAGTCGCCGAGGCCGCTGGATCGACTACTCAATCGCCCCGGATGCGATGCAACGGATCCGGGAGGCGCTACCGGGAGGGGGCTGACATGAGCGTCCAGGTGGCGCCCGCCCACCCCGGACTGCGTCGTTGGGGTGGACTGGGGCTGGCCGCCCTCGCGTGGTTCGTCCTCTACCGCGTCAACCTGCCCTTCTGGGACTGGCTGATCTACGACGTCTTCGGCCTCGATCCAGACAGCGCCCTGGGCTCAAGCCTGCACTTCTTCGGTTACGACCTCGTCAAGATCGGCCTGCTGCTGGTCGGCATCATCTTCGTGGTCACGGTTTTGCGGTCCTTCATGTCGATCGAGCGCACCCGGGCACTGCTGGGCGGTCGCCGCGAGGGAGTGGGCAACGTGATGGCTGCGGGGCTGGGAGTGATCACACCGTTCTGCTCGTGCAGTGCCGTCCCCGCCTTCATCGGCTTCGTCTCGGCCGGCATCCCGATCGGCGTGACCATGAGTTTCCTCATCGCCAGCCCCCTGGTCAACGAGATCGCAATCGGACTGCTCCTGGGGATGTTCGGCATCGGTCCGACGTTGCTCTACGTCGCGGCGGGGTTGTCGATCGCAATCATCGCCGGCTGGGTTCTCGGCCGCCTGCACGCCGAACGCTGGGTGGAGCCGTTCGTCTTCGAAACCCGGCTGCGCGGCGAAATCGTGGACAGCACCGCGGGTCTGACCTGGGACGACCGCATCGCGATGGGCCGCGAAGAAGTGGCCACGATCCTGCGCAAGATCTGGCCGTACCTGCTGGTGGGCATCGGCCTTGGAGCGGTGATCCACGGCTGGGTCCCAACGGACTTCTTCACCACCTACGCCAATGCGGACAACCCGCTGGGCGTCGTGGTCGCAGTGGGGATCGGGGTCCCGCTCTACTCCAACGCGGCCGGCGTGATGCCGCTGGTCCAATCGTTGTACGGCGCGGGACTTCCGATGGGGACGCTCTTGGCGTTCATGATGAGCGTCGTCGCGCTGTCGCTTCCGGAGATGATCCTGCTGCGCCGCGTCCTCAAACCTCAGTTGATCGCCGCCTTCATCGCCGTCGTAGCGACCGGGATCGTGGCGGTCGGCTACACCTTCAACCTCGTCCTCGCCTGAAAGGAACCGTCATGAAGATCAAGATCTTGGGCCCCGGATGCGCCAACTGCGCGCGATTGGAACAGCGCACGCAGGAGGCGATCAGCGAACTCGGCGTCGAGGCAGATTTCGAAAAGGTCACCGACCCGGCCGAAATCGCCAGCTACGGGATCATGCGGACCCCGGGGCTCGTGGTGGACGACCGCGTTCTGGTCTCCGGTCGCGTCCCGAGCACCCGTGAGATCGGGGAGTTGCTGCAGAAGGCCTGAGTCAGCCATCCGTTGTTGCGAAGTTACGGCGACACGCCGGCGTGTCGGGGGAACTTCGCAACAGCGGCGGTGGGAGAACCAGGGAGCGACCCTCAGCCTTCGGCCAGCAACGTCGCCTTCGCCTCGGCAAGCCGGGCCATCTCTTCGGGGGGCAGAACGGGGGCTTCGAGGTCCAGGCCCTGAACCGTTGTGGTGATGATGTCCGCCACCGCAGCGCGCATGGCCCACTTGCGGTCGGCGGGGATCACATACCAGGGCGCCCACGGCGTGCTGGTCGCGTTGATCGCGTCCTCGAAGGCACCCATGTAGTCGTCCCAATAGCCGCGCTCCACGATGTCGCCGGAGCTGAACTTCCAGTTCTTCTCGGGAGTTTCCAGGCGCTCAAGGAACCGCGCCTTCTGCTCCTCTTTGGACACGTTGAGGAAGAACTTGAGGATCGTCGTGCCATTGCGCGCCAGGTGCTGCTCGAAGTTGTTGATGTCCTCGTAGCGATGCGTCCAGATGTGCTTGTGCCGCGCACTCGCAGGCAAGTCGGCCTTGTCGAGCAACTCGGGGTGCACCTTCACCACGAGCACTTCTTCGTAGTACGAGCGGTTGAAGATCCCGATCATGCCGCGGGCGGGTAGCGCGTTCGAATACCGCCACAGGTAGTTGTGCGACCACTCCGTGGAACTGGGCACCTTGAAGGACGTCACCGCGCATCCCTGCGGATTGACCCCGGACATGACGTGCGAAATCGTGCCGTCCTTACCGGCGGCGTCCATGGCCTGGAACAGGATCAACACCGAATGCCGGCCGTCGGCGTAGAGCAACTCCTGCGCCTCGGCAAGTTCCACCTTGCTCTGCGCAAGCATCTGCTCGGCGACCAGTTTGCGCTGCTCCTTGGTGGCTTCTTTGGCGGCCGGAGGCAACCACCGCGCGCTGTGATCGGCGATCCGGAACTTCTCACCGTGCTCGATCTTGAGTTGGTCCAGCGTTTCCTTCTTCATCGCCATGGTGGTCTCCTCACCCCTCGGCAGCCGCCTTCAATGCTCGCAATGAGGTCTCGATGTTGCGCTGGTTGTGCGCTGCCCGGGGCCCGGGGATGACGATCCCGCCGAACCATTTGATCGGTCCGGCCAGCGGTCCGAAGCGGCGGTCCTCCCAGCTCTCGGTCACCTCGCAGCCGGTGTCGGTGGCGCGGAACTCGTAGGTCCAGCGCGCGACCGGGGACGGCGGGAAGTCCACGTCGAACACGAACCGCTGCCCACGCTCGGCCTCTAGGACGGTGCACCGCGTGAACCAGCGGAACACACCCTTGCGATTCAGGCCCCAGAAGTGGTCGCCGGTCTCGACCGCCCCCGGCGAACCGATCGTCCCGGTGGATTCGGGCGACCACTCCCCCATGCGCGCAACGTCGACGACGAGGTCGTAAACATGCTCAGGCGGAGCCGCTATTTCGATCGTGGACGACGCTGTGGTTTCGCTACTGGCCATACCCGAAAGCCTACTGGCTAGACCCGAACCAGGCTCTTGCCCACATTCGCTCCCGTGAAGAGTTCCTGCAGAGCAAGCGGCGCGGAGTCCAAGCCCTCAAGAACGTGCGTGCGCGACTGCAATTTGCCCTCGGCCAGCCATCGACCCATCTCGGCGGCGGCCTCACCGGCCCGGTCCATGTGATCGAGGATGATGAAGCCCTTGAGCAGCGCCCGACGCGGGATGGCGTTGATCAAGTTCGCCGGTCCGGGGGCCGGTGCGCCGGTGTTGTACTGCGAGATCGCCCCGCACAAGATGATGCGCGCATGGTCCTTGATCTGGCCCAGGACCGCGTTCAGCGTCTCCCCTCCGACGTTGTCGAAGTACACGTCCACGCCCTCAGGACAAGTCCGCCGCAGCCCCGCAGCCACGTCTTCGGCCCGGTAGTCGATGCAGTCGTCGAAACCGAGTTCGTCGACAACCCAGGCGCACTTCTCCGGTGAACCGGCCACGCCCACCACCCGCGCGCCCATGATCTTGGCGATCTGACCTGCGATGGAACCCACGCCTCCGGCGGCACCGGACACCACGACCGTCTCGCCGGGCTGGGGCTTGCCGATGTCCTTCAGGCCGACGTACGCGGTCAGTCCGGTCACGCCGAACACGCTCAGCGCCTGCTCGTAGCTGACGCCCTCGGGAATGGGAACGCCGCCGCTCATCACCGCGCGCGTCTGCCATCCAGGCATACCGAAGACCCGACTACCTACTGGGAAGGCCTTGTTGCGCGACTCCACGACCCTGCCGGCGCCAGCGCTGCGGATGACCTCGCCGATGCCGATCTTCGGCAGATACGTGTCGTAGGCCATCCAGCCGCGGATGGTCGGGTCGATCGACAGATACTCCACGTCGACAAGAATCTCCCCCTTCTGTAGTGCTGGGAGTTCGACCTCGTCGGATCCGAAGTCGGTGAGCGCAACCTGCTCTGTCGGGCGCGTGGCAAGGGTGATCCTGCGTGAGGTTGTCATGGCGTCACGATACTTTGGAATCCTCATGACTCTCAGTGTCGCCTTCCTTCTGGCTGTGTGCTTCGGGGCCGTCCTTGGCCTGATTGTGCGCCAGGTCCTGGGCAACCGGGTGCGGCTCGGGTGGGCCGAAGCGGTGCTGTCCGGGATTGTCGGCGCAGCAGCTGGGGCACTGCTGGTGTCGAGCCTGCTGGATGGGTACAAGCGGGAGCACGCCGCCTGGCTGCTGCTGGCCTCGTCGATCAGCACCGTTCTGGTGATGGCTGTCGTCGGGTACTTGACGCGCCAGAAGCACCTGAGCGTGGCTGAACTGGTCACCTCCGGCGAGAGCCATCGCGTGGAGTTCAAGTCCACGGCCCGCTGCAACCTGCACACCGGCCAGCGCGACGACAAGATCGAACTGGTCATCTCCAAGACCGTCGCCGCTTTCTCCAATTCAGGCGGTGGGGACCTACTGATCGGCGTGGATGACGAGGGTCATGCCTTGGGTCTCGACGATGACCTGAAGTTCATGAAGAACCCGGACGTCGACCGGTATGAGTTGTGGTTGCGCGACCACCTGACCAAGACGCTGGGCGCTCCGGTGACGGCCAACGTGGAGGTCACCTTCCCGCGACTGGACAACCAGCAGGTCTGCCATGTGCGTGTGCTCGGTTCAACGCGACCAGTGTTTCTGAACCCCGGCAAGGGGCAACCGCTGCAGATGTGGGTCCGTATCGGCAACTCGACCCGCCAGCTCGGCGTCGATGAGGCGCTGAGTTACTCCGCTGACCGATGGGGACGTCGCAGGTTACGCTGACCGGCATGATTCGTTTGAACCCGTACCTTTCTTTCAACGGTCAAGCTCGCGAGGCGTTGCAGCGCTACCACGACGTGCTCGGCGGCGAGTTGACGCTGACGACCTTCGCCGAGTTCGGGCAGGACGATCCCGCGATCGCGGACCTGATCATGCACGGCCAACTGCTCACCGCCGACGGTCAGATGCTGATGGGCGCCGACACACCACCGGGAATGGACTACCGCCCGGGCAACACTGCGACCGTGATCCTGCACGGGGAGGACGAGCAGACGTTGCGTCGCTATTGGGACGGGTTGTCACAGGGGGCCACCGTCAACGTGGCGCTCGAGCCGCAGATGTGGGGCGACGTCTACGGGCAACTCAGCCGCAGATGTGGGGCGACGTCTACGGGCAACTCACCGATCCCTTCGGAATCGTGTGGCAGGTCAACATCAGCGCGCCGACGGGCTGAAGCGCTGGTGTCGGTCAGGCAAAGTGGCAAACCGGCAACTAAATCGCCTTCCAGCAGCATTGCCTAGCCGGCCCCACCATCAATGTGGAAAACCGGCAACCAAATCGCCCCGATACACCGGCCATCGTTCTATTGGGGTCAGCATCCCGAACTGACCGCCGACGACGCCTGGATGGAATGATGATCGCGTGATCGGCGCGCTACTGGCCTTGACTGTGGTACTGCCGCCGATCGATGTGCCCGCCGATTACCAACTGGGCGGCGCCTACGCCCCGCCACCGGGCGTCGGCGTTGTCGCTCGCGACTGGCGCGAATCGCCAGCCCCGGGCACCTACGGAATCTGCTACATCAACGGCTTCCAGACCCAGCCCGAACAGCGCTCCTGGTGGCTTGCCAAACATCCCGGGCTTGTCCTGCGCCGTGACGGCAAGCCTGTCTTCGACCCAGGCTGGCCCGGGGAAATGCTGCTGGACACGCGGACCCCCGCCAAGCGCAAGCGCATCGCGTCGATCATGGAACCGTGGATGCGATCGTGCGCCCAGCGCGGCTACCGCGCCATCGAAGCGGACAACCTCGACTCCTGGACACGCAGTCGCGGTCTGTTGTCAGCCAAGGACAACGTCAGTCACGCCCGCCGACTGGCAGACGTTGCCCACGACCAGGGTCTGGCATTCGCCCAGAAGAACGCCGCCTCACTGACGGGTCGCAGCTTCTTCGACTTCGCGATTGTCGAGCAGTGCCAGCGCTATCAGGAGTGCGATCGCTTCCTGAATGCCTACGACGACCGTGTGATCGAGATCGAGTATCGCCGCCGGGACTTCGTCGAGGCCTGCCGCGACCACGGCGATCGGGTCAGTGTGGTCTTGCGCGACGTGGCTCTGCGGGAGCCCGGACGACGCGGGTACCGCTACGCGAGTTGCTGACCACTCAGCCGGAGCAATGCTGAATTTTGGCAACTGACCAGCCGACCCCACCAAGCCAAGCGGAAAACCGGCAACTAAATCGCCGCCCAGCAACATCGCCTGCCTTACTGACCTGTGAAACGGGCCTCCCGGCGCTCCAGGAAACTGCGGACCCCCTCGGCGGCATCGTGGGAGACCATGATCCGGGCTAACGCCTCCTTCAGGTGCTCGCGGGCGGCGGCCTCACCGGAGTCGCGGGCGATGCGCGCACTGGCCAACGTCTCCTGCACCCCCATGGGCGCCTGAGCCGCGATGGTCTCGGCGATCCGCAGGGCGGCGGGCAACTGCTCACCTGGTGCAACCACTTCCTGCACCAAACCGATCCGGTAGGCCTCCTGAGCGCCGAACTCGTCAGCGGTGAGCAGGAAGCGCATGGCGTTACCCCACCCCAGTTGCGCTGTCGCCCGCAGCGTCGCACCGCCGAACGGCATGATTCCGCGACCGATCTCCAACTGCCGGAACCTGACGTCGGCGGCGGCCACGACGATGTCACTGGCCAGCGCCAACTCGATGCTCAATGTGAAGGCGATGCCTTGCAGGGCAAGGACCACGGGCTTGGGCACCGGCGGGGCCCACATTCCCCACGGGTCGTACTTGTACGACCCGGCCAACGCCGCCGGACCGACCTCTGCCACCTTGGCTCCCACTTCGGCGAGGTCCAGCCCTGCGCTGAAGTGATCACCCACTGCGTGCACGACACCCACCCGCAACTCGGGATCCTCACCGAGTCGCTCGTACGCCGCCGCGAACTCTTCGATCAACTCGAGGTCGAAGGCGTTGCGCTTCTCCGGCCGGTTGATTCCGATCAGCAGCACATGTCCGCGCTGCTCCACATCCACCTTCATGAGGCCACCGCCTTCGTGATCAATTCGCGCAGCACTTCCGCATCGACTGCGCGCAGGTCTTTGATGTACAGACACGACTTGCCTGTGGAGTGCGGCCCGAGCCGGCCGAGCTCGTCCCCGTAGGCCTCCAACGGGCCGGGCAAGTAGAGCGTCAGGCTGGTCTTGCGTGGGGAGAATCCGATCTGGAACCAGTCATGCGTGCCGGTCGTGTTCGTGTACTGCGATTCGCCGAACCCGACGATGCTCGGGCCCCACATCACGGCTGTGTCGCCGGTGATCTCGCCCATCAACTCAGCCATCGTTGCCGAGTCCTCACGACGCCGGACGTCCGCGATCGAGGCCACGAACGCCGACACGTCGGCCGGATCGGGTTGGGTCTTCCGCTGGCTCATGACCCCTAACCTACGCTGGACCCGTGACCAGACCGGGGGGCTTGCGCATTCTGTTCGGCCTGGCGCTGGCGCTGCAGTTCTGGGCCCTGTACGTGCCGCGAACCCCGTCGGTCGAGTCAGGTCTGCCACTGGACAAGGCCGTCCATCTGGGGCTGTTCCTGGTAGTCACCTGGCTGGGTCTGCGGGTAGGGCTTCCACGCGTCGGCCTGGTGATCGCCATGGTCGCGCAAGCAGCCATCAGCGAATTGACCCAGTGGCTGTTCTTGCCCCAGCGCGGAGGTGACTGGTGGGATTTCGCCGCCGATCTGGCGGGAATCGGCCTCGGCGTCCTGCTGGCTCGTGACCGGTCTCACAGGGATGAATCGCTACTTATCGACTCGTAACCCCCTACCGTTGTGGTAGGAGGTTCGACAGATGAGTTACGCGCAGATTGCCCATGACGCCGATTCGGCGCTGCGCCGCCGCCGTGTGCGCCTGACCCGGATCCGCCCTGACAACGCCGATGATCTCATCAAGCTGGTCTCACGATGCAGCCCTGAGAGCCGCTACCTGCGCTTCCACACCGGCATGGACGCCCTGCGCCCGGCCATGGCCGAGCAATTGGCCGGCATCGACCGCAGCCAGGGCGAGGCGCTCGGCTTGCGAAATTGGCGGGGGCGACTCGTGGCCGACGGCCGCTACACGCAGATCTCCCCGCAGGTCGCGGAGACCGCAGTACTGATCGCGGACAAGTACCAGGGGCGAGGGCTTGGGCCGATCCTGCTCGCGGTGTTGTTCCAGCGAGCGGCAGACCGAGGGATCGTGGCCATGCACGCCGAGGT
>JALOLM010000097.1 GCA_025455985.1 Candidatus Nanopelagicales bacterium
CACGTGGCCGGCATCATCGCGATGACCGCGAACAACAACATCGGAGGCGCCGGGTTGGCCCCGAGTGTTTCCATCATGCCTGTTGTCGTCGCCGACGCCCAAGGTTCGGTACGGGCCTCCGATTCGGCCCGCGGCATCGTCTGGGCCGTCGATCACGGCGCCGATGTGCTCAACATGAGCTACTCCGGGGGCGCGAGTTCGGTCGAGCAGAAAGCGATCCAGTACGCGCAGTCCAAGGCCGTGGTGCCGGTGGCCGCCGCCGGCAACTCCTACCTCGATTCCGGTGGTTCGGTGTACAACCCGGTGCAATACCCGGCTGGCTTCCCCGGCGTGCTCGGCGTGGGCGCCGTCACAAAGACACTCGAGCGGTCATCGTTCTCCGAGGTCGGCAAGCAGGTCGATGTTGTCGCCCCCGGCGGTAACGGGCAGTGGAACTCCTCGCGCGGCATCTTCAGCACCTACAAAGGCTCGGGGTACGTGCGGATGCCCGGCACCTCGATGGCCGCCCCCTACGCCTCGGCCACCATGGCGCTGATCATCTCCCGGACCCGGGCTCTCGGCCTGCAGGTCGTACCCACGGACGTGCTGCTGACCTCCGTCACGGATCTCGGGGCGGCCGGACGCGACGACCAGTTCGGCTACGGTCTGGTCAATCCCACGCGCGCCATGGACCTGCTCGCAGCGGTGCAGGCAGGCGGGGCGCTGCCCCCGGTGAAGACCTCTGAGGTGGCCACCCGCGTCGTCAAGAAGGTGGCAGTGCGCGTCGATCCTGGGGCGCTGCGTTTCCGGATCCCGGCCCGCGGACGCTTCGTGGTGGCCTGGCAGCGTTACGAAAATGCCACCTGGGGTGAACCCGAGGCCATGAAGGTCAGAATTCTGGCCGCACGCAAGGGGTCGGACAGCAAGGACCCGATCTGGGTCTCACCTCCCGTGCGCACCCGCATTTCGCGGGCCGGCTGAAGCCGTGGGCACCTTCGACGGTCGCGGCCTGGCACTCGGTATCGCCGGTGGCGTCGGCGTGGGCCTGGTCGTCTGGTGGATCACCGGCAGTTCCCTGTGGATCGGCCTGCTGGCAGCCATCGGCGCCGTCCTCGGCATGAATCTCGGCTTCGGCGGCTCCGACGACTGAAGCGGTTGGCCGTAAACGTGCCCGCCCGCGCTGCGACGGGCCAGAACCCTCAGTGGGAGAAACTCGCGCTGTGGTCGGGGTCGTGCGGGATCGGACCATCGAGGTTCTCGAAGTAGTCCACGGCATGGCGCAGGTCGGCCAGCAGGAGGTCAGCCAGATCGCGTCCGAACCCGTTGCGTACCACGATCCGCAGTCCTGCCAGATCCTCAGCGTTCGGCGGCATGGTGTAGGCCGGGACCTGCCACCCGCGCTCCCGCAGTTTGGCCGAGACGTCGAACACGGAGTAGTTCTTTCGATCGGGTTTGAGGGTGAACAGGAAGACCGGCAAGTGGGAGCCGTCGCTGAGCAACTCGAAGGGTGCCATCTTGGCGATCTCACTGGACAGATACATGGCTACCGTGCGACTGGCGGACTGGATCTGCTGGTATCCCTCGAAGCCGAGTTGCACGAACCGGTAGTACTGCAGCACGACCTGGCTGCCCGGCCGTGAGAAGTTCAAGGTGAACGTGGGCATGTCCCCGCCGAGGTAGTTGACATGGAAGACCAGGTCGTCGGGAACACATTCGTGCTCGCGCCAGACAACCCACCCCACACCCGGGTAGACCAGGCCGTACTTGTGGCCCGACGAGTTGATCGAGTGCACGCGCGGCAGCCGGAAGTCCCACAGCAGATCCGGGTCGAGGAACGGCGCCACGAAGCCGCCAGAGGCCGCATCCACGTGGACGGGGATGTCCCAGCCTTTCTCCTGCTGCACGACGTCGAGGGCATCGCAGATCTCTTTGACCGGCTCATAGGTGCCGTCGAAGGTGGAGCCGAGGATCGCCACGACGCCGATCGTGTTCTCATCGACGAGGGCGGTGGCCCTCTCCGGCGTCAGGTACAGCTGGTCGCTGGTCAGTGGCGCGTAACGTGGTTCCACGTCCCAGTAGCGGCAGAACTTCTCCCACACCACCTGGACGTTCTGTCCCATGACCAGATTCGGCTTCTCCGGCTTGCCGGCCGCCCGCTGCCGCTGCTGGTAGCGCCGCTTGAGCGCCATGCCCGCCAGCATGACCGCCTCACTGGAGCCGATGGTCGATGTGCCGATGGCATTGCTGCCTTCCGGGGAGTTCCAGAGGTTCGCGATGATGCTCACGCACCGTGATTCAAGGGCCGCGGTCTGCGGGTACTCATCCTTGTCGATCATGTTCTTGTCGTAGGTTTCGGCGAACAGCCGATCGGCGTAGTCGTCCATGTACGTGGTCACGAACGTGGCCAGGTTCTGCCGGGCATTGCCGTCGAGCATCAACTCGTCATGGATCAACTGGTAGGCGACATCCGGGCGGCGGCCCATCGCCTCAAGTCCGGTGGTGTTGACCGCCGATTCCTCGCTGAACCGGGCGAACATGGGGGTCAGGTACAGCTTCTCGATCTGTTCGACGTCCTCTTCGTGCAGCATCTGCGGTGCATCCTTCCTTAGCGGCAACGCCAGCCTAAGGCGGATGCGCCCGTTCCCGCTCCCCTACCGCGGGGGACATTCTTGCCGCAACGGCGCGTGCTAGACCAAGTCGACTGCTGCGCCGGCCTCGGCGCCGATCTGGGCGGCGATCGCCTCAACAGTGGTCGCCGGTACAGCACTGTCCACCGTCAGCGCGATGAGCGCGAAGCCACCAGCGGCATCGCGGCAGACCTGCATGTTCGCGATGTTCACCCCTGCCGCCCCCAGCACCTGTCCGACCACACCCACGACCCCGGGCTTGTCGGCATACCGGTAGACGAGCATGTGTTCGCTGATCGGCAGGTCGAGGTCGAGACCATCGACCTCCACGAGTTTCTCGCTGTCGCGGGCACCGAACACGGTCCCGGCAACGACCATGGCCTGGCCGTCCGCGCAGGCCATGCGCACCCTGACCATCGAACGGTGGTCGGGCGAATCTCCCTCGGTCACCAGCGTCGTGACCACTGCCCGGTCCTTGGCCAAGACCGGTGCGTTCACGTACGAGACCGGATCGTCCACGAGCACGGAGAACATCCCCTTCAGGACGGCCAACTCCAAGACCCCGACATCCTGGGCGCTGATCTCACCGAGGGCTTCCACCGTCACCTGGGCGATGGCTGCGGGCGCCATGGAAGTGGCGATGCGGCCCAGGTGCTCGGAGAGGTCGATGAACGGCCGCACGTCCTCCGCGATCACCCCGCCCTTGACGTTGACGGCGTCGGGCACCAGTTCCCCGGCCAGCGCCTGCCGCACGGACTTGGCCACGGCGATACCGGCCTTCTCCTGCGCCTCGTCGGTGGACGCCCCGAGGTGCGGGGTCGCGACGACGTTGTCCAGGCCGAACAGCGGTGAATCGGTGCAGGGCTCCTTGGCGTAGACATCCAGCCCGGCGCCCGCGACCCGTCCTTCTGCCAGCGCGTCGTAGAGCGCCTGCTCATCGACGATCCCGCCGCGGGCGGCGTTGATGATGTGCACCGTGGGCTTGACCAGCTTCAGAGCGGCCTCGTCGATCAGGCCGACGGTCTCCTTGGTCTTGGGCAGGTGCACGGTGATGAAGTCGGACTGTTCGAGCAACTCCTCCAGCGGCAAGAGCGTCACCCCCAGCTGCGCGGCACGAGCGGGCTGCACGAAGGGGTCGTAGGCCACAAGACGCACACCAAACGCACTGAGGCGCTGGGCGACCAGCAGCCCGATCCGGCCCAGCCCGACCACGCCGACGGTCTTGTCCGCAAGTTCCACGCCGGAGTACTTCGAGCGCTTCCATTCACCGTGCCGCAGTGCGGCATGCGCCGGGGAGATGTTGCGGGCGCTGGCCAGCAGCAGGGCCACCGCCAGTTCCGCAGCGCTGACGATGTTGGACGTCGGGGCGTTGACCACCATCACGCCAGCCTGCGTGGCGGCTTCCACATCCACGTTGTCGAGCCCCACCCCGGCACGCGCCACAACTTTCAGGTTCTTGGCCGCTGCCAATGCCTCGGCGTCGACCATGGTCGCTGATCGGACAAGGATCGCGTCCACGTCCACGATGGCCGTCAGGAGCGCCTCACGATCGGCGCCATCGGTGTGCCGGACCTCGAAGTCGGGCCCGAGGGCCTCGATGGTGGCAGGCGAAAGTTCTTCGGCGATCAGCACGATGGGTTTGGTCACCATTCGATGGTACGAAGTGCCGACCTCAGCCCCGGAGGTAGCCTGCGGCGATCTGTTCGGCCCGTCGGCCATATGCTGCGCCGAACATTGCGTTGTGCACGAGCAGGGGCCACATCTGGTGCAGGGCCACGCGTTCACGCCAGCCCGGCGACAGCGCGAAGACCTCTTGATAGGCGCCCACGATCGTGTCGAGATAGGGCGCACCGAACAACGCCAGCATCGCCAGGTCGGTCTCGCGGTGCCCCACGTGGCAGGCGGGGTCGACCAGTTGGGGAACGCCGGGCCACAGGATGTTGCCCGACCACAGATCACCGTGGATGAGACTCGGGGCCTCGGGCGAACCCGCCCAATCGGGTTGTTCTGCCAGCGCATCGATCAGTGCGGTCGTATTGGGCAAACCGTCGGCCAACGGTCTCAGCCGGAGTTCGGCGAACATCGGCGCCCACGCCGGGAACGACCCGTTGGGCAGGGGCAGCCAACCGATCCGGCCGTGATCGGGGCCTTCCCCAAAGGCGCCCGCCGGCGCGCTGTGCAACGAGGCCAGGCGCCGTCCCAGCGATGCCGCCGCAGCGCGGTTCGGCGACGCCTGCTCCACCCACTCGAGCAGCAGCCAGTCCTCATCGACGTGCACCACGTGCGGAGTCAGCCCTGCCACGACGGCCCCGATCCGCCGCAAACCCCACGCCTCCACGGCAAGCAGATGAGGGTCCTTGCGGCGCGGCGTCTTCGCGAACAGCCGTCGCGTCTGGGTCTGGACGCGGTAGGCGCTACAAATGTCGCCGCCTCCCACGGGCACTGCGGTGTGGGGGCCGAGGAGACCGACAAGGGCGTCGATCACCCGCTGCGGCCCGCCAGCCGCCCCGCCGCCCAGTCGACGGGAATCTGCAGCAGGAGGAAGTACAGGGCGATGTTGGGCGCGATCAGGGCGATCACGAAACAGATCGCGAAGACGCCTGTGATGAGGTAGGAGCGGTAGCGCGCCTCCGTGGCCTGGGGTGTCGCCAGGTAGTCGGCATCGATCATGCCGGGAACGTGGCGGGCCCGGATGCCAATGAGCAACATCACACACGTGATGAGCAGCATCCAGCCGACATAGAAGACCACGGTCTCGCGGTCGGGGCCGCTCTCGATCAGCACGTTCGTGGGCACGGGCATCAGCGCGATCGCGAACAACCAGAGGAAGTTCAAGCGCACCGTGAGGGCGTCGAAGTACGTGATGCGGTCGAACAGCCGGTGGTGGGCCAGCCAGAACAGCGCGATGATCAGCCAGCTCAGCGTCAGGCCACCCAACAGCAGCCCGTTCTCCCGGATCAGGTCACCGAGCGTGGCCCCGTCCGGGATCTCGACATCAGCCAGGGGCAACAGCAACACCGTGATGGCGATGGCCACCACGGCGTCGCTGAACGCGATGATCCGGTCGGGACCATAGCGTTCCGGGGAACTCATCGAGCAGCTGTGCCCTCGGTGTAGTCGTCGTCGGTGGCCACCCACGCCATGAGCTGGCGCAGTTCCCGGCCGACCTCTTCGATCTGGTGCTCCTCGCCGGCCTTACGCAGAGCCGCGAACTCCGGGGCTCCGGCGTCCTGGTCGTCGATGAACCGCTTGGCGAAGGCGCCCGACTGGATGTCGGTGAGCACGCCCTTCATGTTCTCCTTGACCCGCGCGTCGATGACCCGTGGGCCGGAGACGTAGTCGCCGTATTCGGCGGTGTCCGACACGCTCCAGCGCTGCTTGGCGATTCCACCTTCGTACATGAGGTCCACGATGAGCTTCAGCTCGTGAAGGCACTCGAAGTAGGCGACCTCGGGCTGGTACCCGGCCTCGACCAGCGTCTCGAACCCGGCCTGAACCAGCGCCGAAGCGCCGCCGCACAGGACCGCTTGCTCGCCGAACAGGTCGGTCTCGGTCTCCTCCGTGAATGTGGACTTGATGCCACCGGCGCGCAAGCTCCCCATCGCCCGGGCGTAGGACAGAGCCAACGGCCAGGCGTTGCCGGTCGCGTCCTGCTCGACGGCCACGATGCACGGCACGCCGCGCCCCGAGGTGTACTCGCGGCGCACCAGGTGGCCGGGGCCCTTGGGGGCGACCATGCAGACGTCCACGTCGGCCGGCGGCTGGATGTAGCCGAAGCGGATGTTGAACCCGTGGGCGAAGAACAGGGCGTCCCCGGCCTTGAGGTTGTCAGCAATCGCCTCTGCATACAGGCCGCGCTGGGCGGGGTCCGGAACGAGCACCATGATCAGGTCCGCCTCGGCACAGGCGGTGGCGGGGTCGACGACCCGCAGTCCTTCGGCTTCAGCCTTGGGCCGCGACTTCGAGCCCTCGGCCAGACCCACCCGCACATCCACGCCGGAGTCCCGCAGGTTCAGCGCGTGGGCGTGACCCTGGGATCCGTAGCCCAGGATGGCAACCTTGCGCCCCTGGATGACCGACAGGTCGGCGTCGTCTTCGTAGAACAGTTCAGCCACTTCTTCTCCTATTACGCGGGGATCGTGCACAGTCTCTCAGGTGGGTCTTGAGGCGTCGGATCACGGGGCCACCGATACCGCCAGGAAGGCCGCGAATACGGCGAGATGGACGCCTGCCTGCTGCAGCGTGGCTCGTCCGGGAACCACCGTGAGGGCCGAAACGAACAGCGAGACAGCCAGCAGGACGATCTGGACGGGGCCCAGTCCGAGTTGCAGGTTGGTGGGCAGCCAGATCTGGGCGATGGCGATGGTGGGAATCGTGAGGCCGATACTGGCCATGGCGGACCCGAAGGCCAGGTTCAGACTGGTCTGGACCCTGCCCATCCGTGCGGCTCGAATCGCCGCGATCCCTTCAGGCAGCAGGACGACAAGGGCGATGATCACCCCGACGAAGGCCAGCGGCAATCCAGCGGCCAGCACCGACTTTTCGATGGTGTACGACAGGGTCTTGGCCAACCCCACGACCCCCACCAGGGCAACCAGCAGGAGCCCGAGACTGACCATGGCCTCGCGATTGGTCGGAGGTGCGGCATGTTGCTCGTCGGTGGTGCCGGGATTGACGAAGTAGTCGCGATGACGGATCGTCTGGACGAAGACGAACAGCAGGTACAACGCCAGGGAGGCCACCGCGGCGAAGGCCAACTGGCCGCCGGTGAAGGTCGGCCCGGGGGAACTGGTGGTGAAGGTCGGCAGGACCAGTGTGAGCACGGCCAGTGCCCCGATCGTCGCCAGCGCCGAACCGCTGCCCTCGGAGTTGAACCGGACCACGGGGCGTCGCAGCGTGGCCGACAGCAACGAAAGCCCCACTATGCCTGCGGTGGTGATCATGAGTGCACTGAACACCGTGTCGCGCGCCAATGTTTCCGCCTTGGCGCCCCCGCTGGCCATCAGGGAGACGATCAGCGCAACCTCGATCACGGTGACCGCGACAGCCAGCACGAGCGAGCCGTAGGGCTCACCGACCCGGTGGGCCACGACCTCGGCGTGGTGGACGGCCGACAGGACAGCGGCCACCAGGATCAA
The DNA here is from genome assembly GCA_025455985.1 of Candidatus Nanopelagicales bacterium. Lineage (GTDB taxonomy): Bacteria > Actinomycetota > Actinomycetes > S36-B12 > UBA10799 > JADKAV01. The sequence goes on from JALOLM010000097.1 coordinate 7,745, forward strand.
ACCCACGAGCACCGCGATCACGCCTGAAAGCGTCCGTCCCCAGACAGCGATCAGGACGACGAGCGACGCCAGCGGCGCCGCTCGAGCGGCAAAGAGCACCAACTCAGGCCGTTTTGTCCACAGACCGCAGCGAGCGGTCGTTGATCGCCTTGCCACCGCGGCCCACTGCCACCATCCCCGACTGGACCAACTCCTTGATCCCGTACGGTTCGAGCACCCGCAGAAGCGCCTCGAGCTTGTCCCGGCTGCCGGTGGCTTCAATAGTCAGCGTGTCGGCCGCCACGTCCACGCTGCACAGCGTGGTCTGGGTCGAGTTCGACGATCTTCAGGACATTGATCAGTTTGTTGAGCTGCTTGGTCACCTGTTCCAGCGGCAGGCGGTCCACGTTGATCACGATGGTCATGCGGCTGACCTCGGGGTTCTCGGTGGGACCGACGGCCAGGGACTCGATATTGAAGCCGCGGCGGCTGAACAACCCGGCGATGCGGGCCAGCACGCCTGGTTTGTTCTCGACAAGAACGGACAATGTGTGGCGGGTCATGTTCAGTCCTCCCGGTCCCATGCCGGCGCGAGGTCGCGCGCGGTCGTGATGAGGTCGTTGCTCGTGCCGGCCGGAACCATCGGCCAGACCATGGCGTCGCGGTGCACCTGGAAGTCGATGACCACGGGGGCGTCGTTGAGCGCCATCGCCTTCTCAATCACCACATCGACCTGGTCGCGGCTGTCGGCGCGCAGGCCGTAGCACCCGTAGGCCTCGGCCAGCTTGACGAAGTCGGGGAACTGGTGGGACTGCAGGTCGGTGTTCGAGTAGCGCTTGTCATAGAACAGGGTCTGCCACTGGCGGACCATGCCCAGGCTCGAGTTGTTGATCAGGGCCACCTTGATGGGGATGTTGTTGATGGCGCAGGTGGCCAGCTCCTGGTTGGTCATCTGGAAGCAACCGTCGCCGTCGATGGCCCAGACGACCGAATCCGGGGAGCCGACCTTGGCTCCCATGGCCGCCGGGACCGCGTACCCCATCGTCCCCAGACCGCCGGAGTTGAGCCAGTGGCCGGGTTGTTCGTAGTCGATGAACTGGCTGGCCCACATCTGGTGCTGGCCGACGCCGGCGCAGTAGATCGCATCCGGGCCGACAAGCTTGCCCAGCCGTTCGATCACGTACTGCGGCTCGAGGGAGTCCGGGTGCTCCTCGTAGCCGCGCGGGAAGCGCTCCCGCCAGCCGTTGAGCGTGGCCCACCACTCGTCGATGTCGATGTCGTCCTTGCGTGAGCGCAT
>JALOLM010000098.1 GCA_025455985.1 Candidatus Nanopelagicales bacterium
GTCCAACCGAAGACGCTTTGGTAGAAGTTGGCAATCGCTTCAGGGTCGGTCGCGTGGATCTCGAAATGCACTGGTCTGGGCATGACCCGACGGTAGCCCCGATGGGCGCCCCCGGTACAGAGTCAGCCTGACGTCGGTGCCGGTATCGGGTTGCCCGCCTCGTCGATGGACCGATACTGCGGATGGTCGGACAGGTCCCGCCAGATGGGGACGAGACCAATGATCGTGATGGCGCCAAGAGCCATGCTGAACGGGGTCATGATCAGATTCAGGACCAAGGCCGAGCCCAGCGACGAGACGCTGCTGGAGGACGAAACGCTCTCGCCCAGCACAAGCAGTCCGACCGGGATGCCCAGGACGGAGACGACGACGTTGACGATGATCGAAGCGGCGAACGCCCACAGCAGGTAGCGGCCGAGTACCGCCAGCGCCTTGCCCTTCGTGGCCCGCCATGACCAGGCGATCGCGTGGCGGCCGACAACGGCTTGGGTCACGGTCGGCAGGAGTCGTCCGGTCAGCCAGAAGGACACACCGACGAAGCCCAGGAGGGCCAGGATGCCCAATGCCACGGCCAGCGCGGGGGCGACCTGGGCGGCGAGGGCGATCAGCGCCGTGATGGCCACGATCACCACCGTCACCACGATCATGAGCAGGATGTAGTAGCCGAACAGGCGAGCGCCTGCGCTGAAGCCGGACTTCCAGCCGGCGGCCCACGACACGCGCTCTGCCGTAGTGGCATCCATCGACAGACGACTGACCGCAGCTACCTGCATGGTGCTGGCGAACAGGCCGAGCACCCCCAGCCCCACGCCCAGCAGCAGCCAGCCAGCCGGTGACAGGCCGTTGAACGCATCGCCGAATGCACTGACGATCGCATCGGACTGCGCGTCGGAGAACGACCCGTCCGGTGAGGCGTCCAGTGCCACGCCCACCGCGTCCAGGCCGCGACGCAGAGCGCCCACATCCACGAAGGCCAACAGCACGGCCGCCGTGATCGCCCCCATCGCCGTCCAGATGATCAGCGAGATGGCCAAGATCGGCAGCCATGCGCGTCTGGTGATCCGGCCGATGTCGGAGAACATGCCGGACAAAGGCCGCATCCGGCTGGCGGTCAGCGGGGCAATAGGGGCAGGCGTGTACGTCGGGTAGCCACCTAAGGCGGTGGTCGGTGCGACGGGTTGGATCGGCTGGCCCCAAGGGTTGGTGTCGAACGCCTGGGTGTGAGCCGCCTCCGGCGCCTCCGGCGCCACCGGCTCGGGGACCTCCACCGGCTCGCCGGTCCGGGTGTACTCGGTCCAACCGACACCGCTCCACCAGCGCAATCCGCCGGTGCCGTCGGGGTTGGGGTACCAGCCGGCCGAGGGTGTGTCATCGCTCATGCGACCAGGCTAGTTCGTCGCGAGGGCCGGGCCGGGCAGGCGCCTTCGCCGGTGTCGGCAGTGCGCGGGTTAGGTCGGCCGGTTGGCCCTCAGCCGCGTGCCTTGCGGCGGGCCGTCTCCCGGGCCCGCAGCGAGGCGTTGAGTTCGACCTTGCGCAAGCGCACGGTGTGCGGGGTGACCTCCACGCACTCGTCCTCGCGGCAGAACTCCAGGGCCTGCTCCAAGGACAGCGCCCGGGCCGGGATCAAGCGCTCCAACTCGTCGCCCGTGGACGACCGGATGTTGGTGAGCTTCTTCTCCTTCGTCGGGTTGACGTCCATGTCGTCGGCGCGGGCGTTCTCGCCCACGATCATGCCTTCATAGACGTCGGCGCCGGGTTCGACGAACAAGGTGCCCCGCTCCTGCAGGTTGAAGCACGCGTAACTGGTGACCGCGCCGCGGCGGTCGGCGACCAACGACCCGGTCGGACGGGTGCGCAGGTCGCCCTGCCAGGGCTCGTACCCGCCGAAGACGTGGTGCATCAGACCCGTGCCGCGGGTTTCGGTGAGGAACTCCGTGCGGAAACCGATCAGCGCGCGGGCTGGCACCCGGTACTCCATGCGCACCCACCCCGTGCCGTGGTTGGTCATGTCCTCCATGCGGCCACGGCGCAGACCCATCAACTGGGAGATGACGCCGACGTAGTCCTCGGGGATGTCGATCGTGACGTTCTCCATCGGCTCGTGGAGCGTGCCATCGATGTCCTTGGTCACGACCAGCGGCTTGCCGACGGTGAGCTCGAAGCCCTCCCGGCGCATCATCTCCACCAGAACCGCCAACTGCAGCTCACCTCGGCCCTGGACCTCCCAGGCGTCGGGGCGGTCGGTGTCGGCCACCCGCAGAGAGACGTTTCCGACCAACTCCGCGTCGAGCCGGTTCTTGATCAACCGGGCCGTCATCTTTGTGCCGTCGCCACCGGCCAGCGGCGAAGTGTTGGTCCCGATCGTCACGGAGATGCTGGGCTCGTCCACTGTGATGACCGGCAGCGGCCGGGGGTCAGCGGGGTCAGTCAACGTCTCCCCAATAGTGATTTCGGGGATGCCTGCGACGGCGATGATGTCGCCGGGGCCGGCCTGCTCCACGGGTGCTCGTTCCAAGGCGTCGGTCATCAGCAGATCGCTGACTTTGGCGCTCACTTGGGAGCCGTCGGCCCGGCACCAGATCACCTGCTGGCCCTTGTGGATCGTGCCGGCGTGAATCCGGCAGATCGCAAGCCGGCCCAGGTAGGCCGAGGCGTCCAGGTTCGTCACGTGTGCCTGCAGCGGGCCCTCCGGGTCGTACGACGGGGCAGGCACCGTCTCCACCAGAGTGGTGAACAACGGTTCGAGGTCGTCGGAGTCCGGCATGGAAGCATCGGCAGGCCGCTCCAAACTGGCCCGGCCGGCCTTCGCGCTGGCGTAGATGACCGGGAAGTCGATCTGTTCCTCGGTCGCGTCGAGGTCGAAGAACAACTCGTACACCTCGTCGACCACCTCGGCGATCCGGGCGTCGGAACGGTCGACCTTGTTGACCACCAGGACGACCGGCAACTGCTTGGCCAAGGCCTTGCGAAGCACAAATCGGGTCTGCGGCAGCGGCCCCTCCGAGGCGTCGACCAACAGCAGCACCCCATCGACCATCTCGAGCCCACGCTCGACCTCGCCGCCGAAGTCGGCGTGACCGGGGGTGTCGATAATGTTGATCGTCACCCCGCCGTGCTTGACCGCGGTCTGTTTGGCCAGGATCGTGATGCCCTTCTCACGCTCAAGGTCCATGGAGTCCATGACCCGATCGGCGACATCGGCGTTCTCGCGGAAAGCGCCGGACTGCCAGAGCATGGCGTCGACCAGAGTGGTCTTGCCATGGTCCACGTGGGCGATGATCGCGACATTCCGCAGGTCACTGCGCAGGGCCATGAGGAGTTCCTTGCATTAGGGGATACTCCCAGTGTCGCAGGTGGGTGGGGTGTCGCCGTCGGACAGGCTTGCCCGGGCTGCGGTCTCGTAACGACTCTGCAACGGCTCTAGGCGTCCCAAGGCGGCAAACGTACCGTGGAAACATGCGAAGGATTGCGCTTGTTCTGGCCTGTTCCATCGGGCTGTCCGGGGTGGGCGTGCCGGCCGCGACCGCCGCCACCACCCGTGATCTCTACATGGTCAAGGACATCGAGTACATCGACGACGGGCTCTATGTGGGAGAGTTCGCGGCCTTGCGCAAGACCGGTAAGCGGGTGGTCGGAGCCGTCGGCGCCTTCAGCAGCGAATACGTGTGCCTGCGCGGCCGGGTCCGCGACGGCAAGTTGCGCGGGTTCTTCGACGGATCCTACGGGGAAGCGCCCACCAGGTACGTGGTCCGATGGAAGGGCACGGGCAAGAACCAGCACATCAAGGGCTTCGCGCCGATCAGCAAAGCCCAGATGTCGGTCTACCTCGGCAGCGATCCGATGTCGATGATCGACGCCTGTCTGGCCGGCTGAGCGGGCCTGGGGCCCTCCGCGCGCCGCAACTCAGTAGGACTGGTCGGTCACCGCTGACCGCAAAGACTCGGGAACCGTTACCCCCGTCTCCCAGAGCGCGTGGCACACCTGGGAACTCACGGGCCGGGAGAACAGGAAACCTTGCGCGGTGGAAACGCCTTCGGCCAGCAGGATCTGGGCCTGCCGCGGCGTCTCCACACCCTCGGCCAACGTGTCCATGTTCAGGGCGCGGGCAAGGGCAACAATCGTCCGGACGATCTCGAGGGATTCTGCCGACGACCCCAGACCGGCAACGAAGGCGCGGTCGATCTTGATCTGCTGAGCGGGCAGGTCGGCCAGGCGTGACAGTGAAGAGAAGCCGGTGCCGAAGTCGTCAATCGCGATGGCCACGCCGAGGCTTCGGGTCCGATCGATCTCACGTTGTGCGCTCTCGTGCATGGCTGCGCTCTCGGTGATTTCCACGAAGAGTGACTCGGCCTCCACAGCGCGGTCGGCCAGGATCGTAGAGATGACACCGGCGAAATCTTCGGTGAGTTGTTGGGTGTCCACGTTGACCGCCAGCACCGCATCGCATGTGCGCCGCCATTCAGCCAGTGCCTGACACGAACGGTCGAGCACCCACCGGCCGAGTCCGTGCATCAGGCCCTGCTCGCGGGCAAGCGGGATGAACTCCATGGGCGAGATCAGCCTGCCCGACATGTCGGTCCAACGCACGAGCGCCTCTGCCCCGACGAGCTTTCCGGTCCGCATGTCGATCTGCGGCTGGTACTCCAGGAAGAAGTGGCGGTCAGGGTGACGCATGGCCATCCGCAGAGCACGCGCGAGTTGACGATGCGCCGCACCTTGCGCGGCCATGATCGGGTCGAACCGCACGACCGCGTCGGACGGCCGCAGTTTTGCGGCACGGACTGCGATGTCGGCGTTGGTCAGCAAGGTGTCGAGACTCACGCCATCTTCGGGCCGGACTGCGATCCCGATCGAACTGGTCAACTGCACGTCCCGGTCCCCGATGGCGATTGGTTCGCTGATCAGGGTCTGGACCATGGTGGCCAGACCGTCGATCGATCCCCGGTCCACCGCCCTGGTGACGACGAACTCGTCCCCGCCCAGGCGGGCCACGGTGGAGTCAGGATCGCTGGAGATCACCTGTAGGCGCTGGCCGATCTGGCGCAGCACCAGGTCGCCGGTGGGGTGGCCCCAGGTCGTGTTGACCTCCTTGAAGCCATCGAGGTCGATGAACATCACGGCCAGGGACCGGTCCGGGTTGCGCTGCCCCCACTCGTCGACCCAGCTGCGCAGACCGTCGCGATGGGGCAAGCCGGTGAGCGGGTCCCGCTCGGCCAGGAAACGCAGTCGGTTCGTGGCCTGCTGCAGGTCATCGGCCGTGCGCCGGATGCGACGGGCGTCCAGCCACTTCCACAGCATCAACGCCAGCAGGAAGGTGCCGATCAAGCCGACGGCTGCTGCGGCCCATGGCCGCCACGCCGACTTCTGCGCGATCAGCTTCGGGGTGGGTGCTCCTACAACAGTCAGTTCCTCGTTGTCCGAGATCGGCACGGAGGCCCGAGACGTCCAGTTGACGGTGTCCTCGGCGGTAAGGGACTCGTCGCTGGCCCACAGCACCTCTTGATCCTGGCCACGGCTGTCGATCAGCATCACCGAGGTCAGTTCGGGATCCGAACTGCTGAACGCGGAGTCCATCCATTCGCGGACACGCAACACACCGATCGCGGTCCCCATCCAGTGGTTGCGGCGCTGCTCGATGGTCGCGCGCGGGGCGGTGGGAGTGAACAGTGGCTCGTACATCAGCAACGCCGGCGTATCACCCTGCACGATGCGGGTGAGGCTGGCCAGTTGTGTGTTCCCCGAGTCCCGGGCCAGGCGCACGGTCTCTGCATTCTCCGGCCGGGACAAGACGTCCAAGCCCACGGCATCCCGATTCCTACTCGCTGGCGCGGCGTACGTGACGGGCAAGTATTGGGGCCGCTTGGGTGAGGGCAGCAGACCGTCCGCGGTGGGGTCGGTGATCCCGCGGACGTGGCCGGCAGCTCGCAGTCGCCGTTCGTACTTCTTGCGCTGGGAGTGACCCACCAAGGGTGCGTACTCGACGGCCTGGATGTCGGCGCGATCGCCGAAGGTGCGGGCCACGAACGCTTGGAACTGCTCGTCGGTCAGGTCTGACTGCAGCTCGAACAGTCCAGCGACGGAGTCGAGGGATCCGTTGAGCGCTCCAAGTGACTGGCCGGCGTGTTCCGCGGTGCGGCCCACGGAGACATCGACGACAGATTCTGTGGCCGCCTGGACCTGGTGTCGCATGTAGCCGACCATGCCCACCGTGAGCGCCAGGCCGAGCATGGCGACAAGCGCCACGGGTATGGCCAATCTCCATACCGATGGCGCACGCCCGTCATGGACCGAACCGGTCACCCGTCAAGTCTGCTGCGTGCCAGGTCTTGGTTGCTACCTGAAGTCGTCCGACTACGAAGGGTGACATTGTTAGGCGTCCGAAGCAAGTCCGGACGAGGTGGAGAGATCGCGACGGGCACGGCTTTCGCCGGGTGCGGTGACTCGTCGTGTGGCAACCTGTGCCCGGAGGTCACGATGCGAACAAGCCAGCGGTGGTCCACGGTCGCCCTGGTGTTGGGCGCGGTGCTCTTCCTGGTCTCCAGCCTTGCAGGATTCCTCAATGCGAACATCGTCAACGGCCAGCGGTTCGCCGCGCACGCCGACCAGATGCGTCAGGATCCGGTGCTCGCGCAGGCGCTCGGCGACCAGATCGCCGGCGCGGTCATCGACGCCGACCCGGACCTCATCGCCGTGCAGCCCGCACTGGAGGGCGCCGCCGCGCTGACCGTCGGGAGTCCGGCATTCACCGGTGTGTTCACCAAGGCTGTAGCCTCCTTCCACAGCGCACTCACCGAGGAGGGATCGGATTCGGCGGTCCTGACGGTCGCAGACCTCGGGTCATCAGTGGTCTCACTCGTGGGGGCGTTTTCGCCAGACCTGGCCGAGAAGATCCCCGACAACCTCGACGTGACGTTGGCGCAAGTCGGTGGACAGGGAGGTGTCGCGGCCCAGATCATCCCCTGGTTCCAGGCCATCACGGCACTGGCGCTCGTGCTTCCAGTGCTAGCGGTCGCCTCCTGGATCCTGGGGGTGATGCTCGCCCCCGATCGCCGGGTCGCGGTGATGCGGGCCGGCTGGGCGCTGGTGGCAGTCGGTGCGGCATTGGGCGTCGTCGCCTTTGTCGCCTGGGTGGCCAGTCGGGTCGCCCCGATGGGTGAGCTCACCTCGGCGTTGGTGCAGGCGGCGGCCGACGAGTTCGGCAATGCACTGGGTGCGCGCGCTTTGGTCACAGCGGTCGTGGGCGGCATGATCGTGTTGTCCACGTCCACGAGCGCATCGACGCGATTGTGCGCCGGCTCGCGCGACGCCCTGAGACCACCGGATGGTCGATCGTGCGGGGGTTGGGCCTTATCGCGCTGGGCGCCGGTTTCATCTTCTTCCCCAGCCTCGCGCTGGCGCTGGTGGCCGTTGTTGTGGGACTGGTGCTGTTCCTTATTGGCCTCGGTGAACTCGACCGGGTGGCCGAACACGCCCGGGAGAACCAGGCCGTGGCCAGCGGCTCGGACGGGTGGAGCTGGGCCTGGGTCTTTCCGGTCTTGGCGGGCGTGATCGCCATTGGGCTGGTGGCCCTGCTGCTGATCCCCGCGGCGCTGCCCCAGGATCAGGCGGTCG
>JALOLM010000453.1 GCA_025455985.1 Candidatus Nanopelagicales bacterium
CGACGCCGACTCACCCACTGACGAAGAAACTAGCTACGAGAGGCACTGATCATGACCGAACTTTCGATCTCGCCGGAGGAGATCCGCGCTGCGATCGAGGCGAACGTCTCGTCGTTCAGCCCGGAGAATGCCCGCGAGGAAGTCGGCCGTGTCGTGGAGACCGGGGACGGCATCGCCCGTGTCGAAGGTCTGCACTCGGCGATGACCAACGAGCTGCTCGAGTTCGAAGGCGGACTGCTCGGTCTGGCCCTGAACCTCGACGTTCGCGAGATCGGCGTGGTGCTGCTCGGTGACTCCAGCGACATCGAGGAGGGGCAGACCGTCCGGCGCACCGGGCGGGTTCTGTCCGTGCCCGTCGGCGACGGCTTCCTCGGTCGTGTGGTGGACCCGCTGGGCAACCCGATCGATGGCCTCGGCGACATCACCGTCACCGGACTCAAGGCCGTCGACGCCATGACCGCCATCGGCCGTGGCCAGCGCCAGCTGATCATCGGTGACCGGCAGACCGGTAAGACCGCGATCGCCCTGGACACGATCTTGAACCAGAAGTCCAACTGGGAGTCCGGGGACCCGAAGAAGCAGGTCAAGTGCATCTACGTGGCCATCGGGCAGAAGGGCTCGACGATCGCAGCCGTCCGCGGCGCGCTCGAGGAGTTCGGCGCGCTGGAGTACACGACGATCGTGGCTGCCCCCGCGTCTGACTCTGCCGGCTTCAAGTACCTGGCGCCCTACACCGGCTCGGCCATCGGCCAGCACTGGATGTACAACGGCCAGCATGTTCTGATCATTTTCGACGACTTGTCCAAGCAGGCCGAGGCCTACCGCGCGGTCTCGCTGCTGCTGCGCCGCCCGCCGGGCCGCGAGGCGTACCCCGGCGACGTGTTCTACCTGCACTCGCGGTTGCTCGAGCGTTGCGCGAAGCTCTCCGACGAGATGGGCGCCGGTTCGATGACCGGGTTGCCGATCATCGAGACCAAGGCCAACGACGTCTCCGCCTACATCCCCACCAACGTCATCTCGATCACCGACGGGCAGTGCTTCCTGGAGTCCGACCTGTTCAACTCCGGTGTCCGCCCGGCGATCAACGTCGGTATCTCCGTGTCGCGTGTCGGTGGTTCCGCGCAGCCCAAGGCCATGCGCAAGGTCGCCGGTAGCCTGCGGCTGGACCTGGCCCAGTTCCGCGAGCTGGAGGCGTTCGCAGCCTTCGGTTCGGACCTGGACAAGGCCTCCAAGGCACAGCTCGAGCGCGGCTCGCGATTGGTCGAGTTGCTCAAGCAGCCGCAGTACCAGCCGTTCTCGCTGGAGCGCGGTGTCGTGTCTGTCTGGGCCGGTACCTCCGGTCAGCTCGACGACGTGCCGCTGGAGGACATCAAGCGCTTCGAGTCCGAGTTGCTGGACAACATCGAATCCCAGCACGGTGGGTTGCTGGCCACGATCCGGGAGACCGGCGAACTGTCCGACGACACGGTGGCCGGACTTGAGAAGGCCGTGGACGGCTTCAAGAAGACGTTCATGACCAGCGAGGGACACCTCCTGGTCAAGGACATGCCCGTTGAGGCGTTGCCCGAAGAAGACATCCAGGTCGCCCAGGTGACCCGTCAGGTGCGCGGCTGAGTCATGGGTGCCCAACTTCGCATCTTCCGTCGCCGGATCCGATCGGTCCAGGCGACCAAGAAGATCACCAAAGCGATGGAGCTGATCGCGTCGTCGCGCATCGTCAAGGCTCAGCAGCAGGTGACGGCCACCGAGCCGTACGCGCGGGAGTTGTTGCGCGCGGTCGGCCTTGCGGCCTCGCACACCAAGGGCAGCCACCCGCTGACCGCCCAGGCCCGCTTGCAGGAGCGGGCGGCCATGTTGCTCGTGACTGCGGACCGTGGTTTGGCAGGCGCCTACTCCGTGAACGCGATCAAGGAGGGCGAGCGGCTCATCGAGTTGATGCACTCCGAGCGCAACATGGAGGTCGTGCCCTTCATCGTCGGTCGCAAGGGCCTCGGCTTCTACAAGTTCCGCGAGCGGGAGGTGGCCGATTCCTGGACTGGCTTCACCGACGCTCCCACGTATGAGGACGCCAAGCCGATCGCAAAAGCGCTGCTGGACCGGTTCCTGATGAAGACCGAGGACGGCGGGGCTGACGAGATCAACATCATCTACACCCGGTACTTCAACCGTGGCCGCCAAGAAGTCCAGGTGGTTCGGATCCTGCCGCTGGAAGTTGTCGAAGAAGTCGTCGATACATCTGCGTCGAACATCACCGGCGGCGATGACGCCGGTGGTACGCCGGTGTGGCCGCTGTACGACTTCGAGCCCAGCCCCGAAGAAGTGCTGGATGCCTTGTTGCCCAAGTACGTGGAGTACCTGGTGTACGCGGCATTGCTGCAGTCCGCGGCGTCCGAGCACGCAGCCCGCCAGCGGGCGATGAAGTCCGCGACGGACAACGCCGACGAACTCATGAAGTCTCTTACCCGTCAAGCCAACCAGGCCCGCCAGGCCGAGATCACCCAGGAAATCAGCGAGATCGTCGGTGGTGCCGACGCGCTGGCCTCCGCAACCTCAGGGGTCGCCCGCGTCACCGGACCGGTCGTCGACGTCGAGTTCCCGGCCGAGCAGATGCCCGAGTTGTTCAACGCACTCAACGTCGATGTCACCTTTGACGCCGGCGAGGGCGACGTCGAGCACCGGGTGCTGACCCTCGAGGTCGCTCAGCACATCGGCGACAACATGGTGCGGGCCATCTCGATGCAGCCGACGGACGGGCTCGTCCGGGGTGCCGAGGTCCGCGACACCGGCGATGCGATCACGGTGCCCGTGGGCGACACCACCCTGGGCCACGTGTGGAACACGCTGGGCAAGCCGCTGGACGTCGAGGAGTCCTCGCTGCAGATCACTGAGCGCCGTGGGATCCACGCACCGGCCCCGACCTTCGACCAGCTCGAGTCCAAGACCGAGGTGTTCTGGACCGGGATCAAGGTCATCGACCTGCTCACCCCGTACGTCAAGGGCGGCAAGATCGGCCTGTTCGGTGGTGCCGGTGTCGGCAAGACCGTTCTGATCCAGGAGATGATCTACCGGGTCGCCGAGAACTTCTCCCGCGCTGGTCTTCGGCCAGATGGACGAGCCGCCCGGCACGCGGCTGCGGGTCGCCCTGACCGCGTTGACGATGGCCGAGTACTTCCGCGACGTGCAGAAGCAGGACGTGCTGCTGTTCATCGACAACATCTTCCGGTTCACCCAGGCCGGTTCCGAGGTCTCCACGCTGCTGGGACGTATGCCGTCCGCGGTGGGTTACCAGCCGACTCTGGCCGACGAGATGGGCCAGCTGCAGGAGCGGATCACCTCGACGCGCGGTCACTCGATCACCTCGCTGCAGGCGATCTACGTTCCCGCTGACGACTTGACCGACCCGGCGCCGGCCACCACGTTCGCCCACTTGGATGCGACCACGACCCTGTCGCGGCCGATCTCCGAGCTGGGTATCTACCCCGCGGTCGACCCGCTGGACTCCACGTCCCGGATCCTCGACCCGCGCTACATCGGCGACGAGCACTACGCGGTGGCCGCACGCGTCAAGGAAATCCTGCAGCGCTACAAGGACCTTCAGGACATCATCGCGATCCTCGGTATCGACGAGCTCTCCGAAGAGGACAAGATCCTCGTCAACCGGGCCCGTCGTATCCAGCGGTTCCTGAGCCAGAACATGTTCGTGGCCGAGGCCTTCACCGGCCAGCCCGGCTCGTTCGTCCCGGTTGAGGAGACGATCGCGTCCTTCAAGTCGCTGGCTGATGGGGAGTACGACCACATCCCGGAGCAGGCGTTCTTCATGTGCGGTGGCATCGAGGACGTCGAGCGCAACGCGGCGAAGCTGGCCAAGTAACCATGGCGACGCTGAACGTGGCGATGGTGTCCACGCGGCGCAACGTCTGGGAGGGCGAGGCGTCGCTGGTGGTGCTGCGCACCCTCGACGGCGAGGTCGGGATCATGCCCGGCCACTCGCCGCTGATGGGCATGCTCGCGGACGGACCGATCTTGATCCGTCCGGTCGAGGGTGAGGACCTGCGTGCGTACATCCACGAGGGCTTCTGCACGGTGGACGGCAACCGCGTCATCGTCTTGGCGGAGTGGCTGGAACTGGCCACGGAGATCGACGTTCGGCAGGCCGAGCAGGAACTCGAAGAGGCGCGCAAGCAGGGCACGGAGTCCGAGGTGCGCAAGCAAGAGGGCCGCCTTCAGGTAGCCGTGGGTCCGCGCCACTGACCGTCGCTGGCGGGCGTGTGACTTCTGTCGGTTTTTGGCGGCGAAGGTTAAGCACGCTTCGGCTGGTGGGCCGGGCGCCGATGAGCAATGCGGGAAACCGGCAACCTAGTTGTCGGAAAACCCCACCGGTCCCGCGGGCGGGCCCGGCGCCGATGAGCAATGCGGAAAACCGGCAACGCAGTTGTCGGAAAACCCCACCGGTCCCGCAGGTGGGCCGGGCGCCGATAAGCAATGCGGGAAACCGGCAACGCAGTTGTCGGAAAACCCCACCGGTCCCGCGGGCGGGCCGGGCGCCGATGAGCAAT
>JALOLM010000099.1 GCA_025455985.1 Candidatus Nanopelagicales bacterium
GCACAAGACCAATGTGCTGACCAACGCCGGCTCTTTGTGGCAGCGCACGTTCAACGAGGTGGCCGAGGAGTTCCCGGACATCGAGACCGACTACTGCCATGTGGACGCCGCCAGCATGTTCTTCCTCACCCAGCCGGAGCGTTTCGACGTCGTCGTGACCGACAACCTGTTCGGCGACATCATCACCGACATCGGGGCGGCCATCGCTGGCGGGATCGGTCTGAGCGCCAGCGGAAACCTCGATGTGACGCGCCAGAATCCGAGTATGTTCGAGCCTGTACACGGTTCAGCACCGGACATCGCCGGACAGGGCAAGGCCGATCCGACGGCGACCGTCCTGAGCCTGGCGATGATGCTGGACCATCTCGGTGAACAGGAGGCAGCAGTGACGGTGGAGAAGGCGGTGACCGAAGACTTGGCGACCCGTGGCGAGGCTGTACGCAGCACCTCGCAGATCGGCGACGCCCTGGCCGCGAGGGTGGCCGGATGACCACGTTCCGCATCGAGCCGTCACACAACGCGCGTCCTGCAGACGAACGCGAGGTCATCCTGGCCAACCCCGGATTCGGGCGGCATTTCACCGATCACATGGTTAGCGTGCTGTTCGACCGCGACCAGGGTTGGCATGATCCCGCTGTGGTCCCCTATGGCCCCATCACCTTGGACCCGGCGACGAACTTCATCCACTACGGCCAGGCGATCTTCGAGGGGATGAAGGCCTACAAGCACGCCGACGGTCATATCAGGACGTTCCGGCCGATGAAGAACGCCGAACGTTTCAGGTCCTCGGCCCGCCGGTTGGCCATGCCGGAGATTCCCGCGGAGTTGTTCATCGAGTCGCTTGTGCAGTTGGCGGCCATCGACGGCGACTGGGTCCCGGCGGACCCTGAGAAGTCGCTGTACCTGCGGCCGTTCATGTTCTCCACCGAGGTCGGCCTCGGTGTGAAGCCGGCCGACGCCTACCAGTACCTGCTGATCGCCTCACCTGCCGGTGCGTACTTCCCGCGCGGGGTGGCTCCGGTGTCGGTGTGGCTGACCCCGGATTACGTGCGGGCTGCCGTCGGCGGCACCGGCGAGGCCAAGTGCGCAGGCAACTACGCGGCGTCCCTGATCGCGCAGGCCGAGGCCTCGCTGCACGGCTGCGACCAGGTCGTGTGGCTCGACGCCAAGGAGCACGAGTGGGTCGAGGAGATGGGCGGGATGAACCTGTTCTTCGTCTTCGGGACCGGTGACTCCGCGCGTCTGGTGACTCCGCCGTTGTCCGGTTCGCTGTTGCCGGGGGTCACCCGGGACTCGATCCTGATCATGGCGCGCCAGGACCTGGGGATCCCCGTGGCTGAGGAGCCGATCAGCGTCGACCAGTGGAAACGGGGCGCGCAATCCGGCGAGATCTCCGAGGTGTTCGCGTGTGGAACCGCCGCGGTCATCACCCCTGTCGGCGAGGTCAAGAGCGCGCAGGGCGCCTGGACCGTGGCTGATGGTGGGGCCGGACCGATCACCATGAGGCTGCGCAACGCCCTGCTCGGTGTGCAGAACGGGCAGGACCCCGACAAACACGCCTGGATGTTCGAACTGGCCTAACCCCGCCAAGGGGCGGCCGGGCTTCGTCGTGCTGCTTGTGCCACACTGAACGCGTGCGTACCGCGCTGATTATCGACAGGCGCATCGGCTGACCACCCGTCACCGATGCGCTAACCCTCGTGGCCTGTGGCCCGGGGGTTTTTCATTGGAAGGAATGTCATGGACGAGCAGTTCCAGTTGTTCGACACCACGCTGCGCGACGGTGCCCAGCGTGAGGGCATCTCGTTCTCGGTCGAGGACAAGCTGGCCATCTGCCGGCTGCTCGACGACTTCGGCGTCGGTTTCATCGAAGGTGGATGGCCCGGTGCCATGCCCAAGGACACGGAGTTCTTCGCACGCGCAGCATCGGAACTCAAACTGCGCAACGCCACCCTCGTAGCCTTCGGGGCGACGCGCAAGGCTGGTGTCGATGTCGCCGCGGACCCGCAGGTCGAAGCGCTGCTGGCCTCCCAGGCGCCCGTCGTCACGATCGTGGCCAAGTCCGACATCCGGCACGTCCGTGAGGCCCTGCGCACCACGCCCGAGGAGAACCTCGCGATGGTCGCTGACACCGTCGGGCATCTGCTCGCCGCTGGTCGGCGGGTGTTCGTCGACTGCGAGCACTTCTTCGACGGATACAAGCACGACGCCGACTACGCCGTGTCGGTCGTGCGTACCGCTTTGGAGGCGGGTGCTGAGGCCGCGGTGATGTGCGACACCAACGGCGGGATGTTGCCCATGGGTATCCATCGCATCGTCACCGACGTCCGCTCCCGGGTGGACGGCCGCTTGGGGATCCACTGCCAGGACGACACGGGGTGCGCGGTGGCCAACACGCTGGCGGCGGTTGAGGCTGGAGTGACGCACGCCCAGTGCACGGCCAACGGGTACGGGGAGCGCACGGGAAATGCGGACCTGTTCGTCGTGACCGCAAACCTGGAACTCAAACTCGGAGTGCGGGCACTGCCGGCCGGGCACCTAGCCGAGTCCATGCGGATCTCACACGCCATCGCGGAGATCGCCAACATCGCCCCCGACACCCATCAGCCGTACGTCGGGGTCAGCTCATTCGCGCACAAGGCAGGTCTTCACGCCAGCGCGCTGAAGGTGAACTACGACCTGTACAACCACGAGGACGCATCGGTGGTGGGTAACGACATGCGGGTGCTGGTCACGGAGATGGCCGGTCGGGCGTCGGTGGAGCTGAAGGGCAAGGAACTCGGCTACGACCTGTCGCAGGACCCTGCTCTGCTGGGTCGCGTGGTTGATCGGGTGAAGGAACTCGAGGCGCAGGGTTGGACATTCGAAGCCGCTGATGCATCGTTCGAGTTGATGATCCTCGACGAGCGCGAACACGGCCGGGCGCGGCCCTTCACGGTGGAATCCTGGCGGACCATCGTCGAGCAGCGCATCGACGGCGAGGTGGTCAGCGAGGCCACCGTCAAACTCGTGGCCGATGACCAGCGGATGGTGGCTGTGGGCGAGGGCAACGGCCCGGTCAATGCCTTGGACAACGCTCTGCGCTCGGCCCTGGCTGAGCTCTATCCCGAGCTGGCCCAATTGCAGCTGGTGGACTACAAGGTGCGGATCCTCGAGGGCGTCAAGGGCACGGGGGCGGTGACCCGCACGCTGGTGGGTTCGACCGACGGCGCCCGGCGTTGGGACACGGTCGGCGTGCACGAGAACGTGATCGCGGCGTCGTGGATGGCGCTTGAGGACGCGGTGGCCTACGGGCTGCTCGGCGTCGCGGAGCGCTAGCCGGTCGGCGCCGCGTTGGGTGGGGTTCGTGCAGTTGGTTGATGTTCGTCGCACGACGAGCGTCAACCAACTACCTGAGCGTCAACCAACAGGTGTTTGCCGGGCCGTGCGGCATCGACTCAACGCGCGGTTAGGCTCGGACGGTGAGGATCGCGCGCTACCGCTACGAAGGTGATGTCCGATACGGGATCGTCGACGGGGAGGTGGTTCGGGAGATCGAAGGCACGCCCTTCCCGACGGTCGAGAGCATCGAGGTCACCGGGATCGAGCACCATCTCGACGATGTCGACCTGCTCGCGCCGGTCCTGCCGACCAAGATCATCGCCGTCGCCAAGAACTACTCCGATCATGCCGCGGAAATGGGTGGAACCGTTCCCGCCGAGCCCATGATCTTCCTCAAGCCGTCCACCTCCGTCGTGGGCCCGGAGGCCGTGATCGCGCTCCCGGAGCAGTCCACCCAGGTCGAGCACGAGGCAGAACTCGCGGTGATCATCGGGCGGTTGTGCAAAGACGTCCCCGAAGACCGTGTTGAGGATGTCGTGCTGGGTTACACGTGTGCCAATGACGTCACCGCCCGCGACTTGCAGGCCAAGGACGGACAGTGGGGCAGGGCGAAGGGCTTCGACACCTTCTGCCCGTTGGGTCCCTGGATCGCCACCGATGTGGACCCGGACGAGTTGGCCATCGAATGTGAGGTCAACGAGCAGATCCGGCAGGACGGCAACACTGCCAACATGGTCCGCTCGGTGGCAGAACTGGTCGCGTGGATCAGTCGGGTCATGACCCTGGTGCCCGGTGATGTCATCCTCACGGGGACGCCGGCCGGGGTGGGGCCGCTGCGCAACGGGGACTCGGTCACGGTCACCATTGAGGGGATCGGCACCCTCGACAACATCGTCAGCGACACGGGAGTCTTCTCATGAGTGCAGTACGCGTCCGGTTCTGTCCGTCCCCGACGGGCACGCCGCATGTGGGGATGGTCCGCACAGCCCTGTTCAACTGGGCGCATGCTCGGCACACCGGCGGCACTTTCGTGTTCCGGATCGAGGACACCGACTCGGCCCGCGACTCCGAAAGCAGCTACGAGGCTCTGCTCAACACCCTGCGCTGGCTGCACCTCGACTGGGATGAGGGTCCCGAGATCGGTGGCCCGCACGAGCCCTACCGGCAGTCGCAGCGCCTCGAGTCGTACGCGGTGGTCGCCCAGCGCCTGCTCGACGAGGGCAAGGCCTACCGCTGCTACTGCACTCCCGAGGAACTCGAGGCCCGCCGCGAGATCGCGCGCAGGGAGAAGCGGCAGCCCGGCTACGAAGGGACCTGCCGCAACCTGACAGCCGAGCAGGTTGCCGCATACGAGGCACAGGGCCGCAAGGCCGTGATCCGCGTGCGGATGCCCGACCACGATTGGCAGTGGGACGACCTGGTCCGCGGCCCGATCCACGTGCGCGACGAGCACGTGCCCGACTTCGTCATCGTGCGCGCCAATGGGGAGCCCCTCTACACGCTCGTGAACCCGGTCGACGACATCGCGATGGGCATCACCGATGTCCTGCGCGGGGAGGATCTGCTGTCCAGTACCCCTAGGCAGTTGGCGATGTACGAGCTGTTGGACGCGCCGGTGCCACGCTTCGGCCACCTGCCCTACGTCATGGGGGAGGGCAATAAGAAGCTGAGCAAACGCGATCCGCAGGCCGACTTCAACGCATACATCGAGCAGGGTTACTTGCCCGAAGCGATGGCCAACTACCTCGCGCTCCTCGGCTGGTCCATCGGCGATGACCGGGAGTTCTTCTCACTACAGGAACTCGCGGACAACTTCGACATCTCGACGGTGAATCCGAGTCCGGCCAGGTTCGACCTCAAGAAGTGTCGCTCGATCAACGGCGACTGGATCCGCGCACTGGATCTCGACGACCTCACCGCACGGATCGTGCCGTTCCTGCAGCGCGACGGGGTGCTCGGTGATCCCGTCAGCGAGCAGCACCTTGAGTTGCTGCGGGCTGCGACCGCACTCGTGCAGGAGCGGCTCGAGACGCTAGACCAGGCCAGCGGGATGCTCGGGTTCCTCTTCGGGGACATCGAGATCGAGCCGGAAGCGGCTGAGAAGTTGCTCGACGAACAAGGGGTCGAGGTGGTGGCTGCCGCCGCCGCGGCCGTGGCTGATCTGCCCGCGTTCACCGCGGAGGAGATTCAGGGCGCGCTGCGCGCCCGGCTGGTCGACGACATGGGTCTCAAGCCCAAGGTCGCGTTCGGCCCGGTGCGCGTGGCGATCACTGGTCGTCGGGTTTCCCCGCCGCTGTTCGAGTCCATGGAACTGCTGGGGCGTGAGGAATCCTTGCGCCGGCTGACGCAGGCTCAATCCAGATAGGCCAAGGCCTCGTCGGCCGGCCGCGGACCTCCCAGTAAGAACCCCTGGCCGAGGTTGCAGCCGAGTTCCGCGATGAAACTGCGCTGCTCCTCAGTCTCGATGCCCTCGGCGATGACGTCCACGCCCAACGCGCCGCCCAAGTCGCACACCATGCGGGCGATCGCTTGAGCGCGGGGGTCACCTCGTGTGGAGACCAGGAAGGACCGATCCGCTTTGATCAGGTCCAGAGGCAGCGATCGGATGCTGGCCAAGGAGGAGTGGCCGACACCGAAGTCGTCCAAGGCGATGCGCAGGCCGCGTTCCCGCAGAGCGGCCAGGCGCAGAGCGATCAGCCGGTCGTGCATGGCGGCTGTCTCGGTGACCTCGATGAACAAGCGTGACGGGTCGGCGCCTGTGCGCCCGATGGCCGCATCCAGCCATTCGACGATCCCGTCGGCGGCGATCTGTCCTGGGGCCATGTTGATGAACAGCAGTTGCTCGGGCGGCAGGCGCGTCTGGAACTGCAGTGAACTTTCGATCAGCCGCCGGCCCAGGTCGTTGAGCAGCCCCGCCGCCTCCGCGGTCGCGATGAACTCCTCGGGTGCCACGGGCCCTTCGGGTGTCGTCCACCGGGCAAGCGCCTCGAAGCCGATCACCTGGGATTGACCCAGTGTGCGGATCGGCTGGTAGGCCACCCAGAACTCGTCGGTGTAGAGGGCGCGACGCAGCTTCCGCTCCAATTGCAGCGAGTGCTGCATACGGTGGATCATCGCCTCGGTGTACAACGTCACCGCCGATCCGTGGCGCTGCTTGGCCTCATACAGAGCGATATCCGCATCACGCAGGAGTTCGTCGGGGGTCACGTTGCGGCCGTCGGACATGGCGATGCCGATGCTTGCCTCCACGTAGGCGAGGTCGCCATCGATGGAGAAGGGCTCCGCGACCATCCGCGTGACGCGTTGGGCCACCTCGCGGGCGTCCTCGCTGCGGGTGAGGTTCTCGCACACGATCACGAACTCGTCGCCGCCGAGCCTGGCCACAGTGTCGACCTCGCGCATCACCGAGGTGATCCGCTTGGCGCAGTCCACGAGCAGGACATCCCCGGCGGCGTGCCCCAGCGTGTCGTTCACCCGCTTGAACCGGTCGAGATCGATGAACATCACGGCCAGGCGATGGCCATAGCGGCGCGCCCGCTGCAGCGCCCGGTTGATCTGGTCGATCAAGGCAGGCCGGTTCAGCAGGCCGGTGAGGCTGTCGTGGTTGGCGCGCCAGAGCAGTTCGGCCTGAGCCTGTTTGCGTTCGGTGATGTCCTCGATCGCAAGCACACCGCCGCCGGTCTCCATGGCGCGGAACAACAGTGATGCGCTCAGGCTCCTGCCGGTCTGAGAAACCAGGTGGGTGTCGGAATTACGCCAGTTCCGGCCATCCGACAGGGCGGACTTCAACTCCGAGATCGTCGGATCCAGTCGATCTGCTGGCCGCAGCACTTGGTCGAAAGACTCTCCGATCATCGCGTCGTGATCGAGTTCCAGCACGGACTCGGCGACGGGGTTCAAGTCGAAGATCCGGCCATCCTG
>JALOLM010000454.1 GCA_025455985.1 Candidatus Nanopelagicales bacterium
TCTTGTAGTCCGAACCGTGCGTGCGCATCTTGCGAGCAGGCAGCGACTGCGGGATCCCCCACGCCCCAGACGACGGGTTCACGGCCTTGTGGTTCCAGCTCGACTCGTGGAACCACAGTGTCTTGAGCGCCCGGTACTGCCTGGACCCCCAGCCGTAGCGGATCGCGGATGCCTCCTTGGCGTACCACTGGGAGTAAGCGATCGTCCCGAAGCGGGCGGGCGCCTCGGAGCGGCTGGGACGGGGCAGGTCACGGGTGTTCGCGTGGGCGGTAACGGCCGGCGCCGCGATCAGACAGACCGCGACTGCGGGCGCGATGAACAGCTTGGACATGAAGACCGATTCGTCAGGCGTCCCGATCGATGGACGCTGTGGACCCGTGGAACGATCCCGACCGGCTCGATCTGCCGACTGCGCCGGGAGTGTTCACCCTGTGAAGGGCAGAGTGCTGTGACGACACCTGGGCGTCACTTCCTCCACCACCTTGTCCAGCACTGACGAGTTGTTCAATGCCAAGAGCAGTGACATTGATCACGTTCCAAAGCGGGTATTCGCGATGATTTCGGACATCCACCGCGTATTCCGCAGCCAGCGGTATCGAAATCTGCGGTTATCGCAGGGGTCAGTACCAGCCGCGAGAGTGGGATGAGGCCAGGGCACCGGAGGGCGAGCCGTAGACGGACTTGATGTAGGACAGGCCCCACTTGATCTGTGTCTCGGGGTTATCCGCCCAGTCGCTGCCGAACGAAGCCATCTTCGAGCCGGGCAGGGACTGCGGGATTCCGTGTGCCCCGGATGAGGAGTTGTGGGCGTGCTGACTCCAACCGGACTCGCGCTGCCAGAGTTGCTCGAGCGCTGAGAACTGATCAGCACCCCAGCCGTACTTCTCCTGCATGTACACCTGCGCGAACCACTTGTTGTACGCAATGGTCCCGAACGCGTGCGGGGAGTCGCTGCGACTGGCGCGACCCACGTGCTTCTCCCGTTCGGCGGCAGCCGTCCACGCCTTCGACGTCGGGAAGCCGATGCTGATCATGCCCGCACTCTGCGGCCTCGGCTGGTTCACCGACACGGACAGCGCCGCTGACGTGCCGACCGCTTCGGACGCGGGAGCGCTCTGCGAGGCGAAGATGAGCAGTGAAACGGGGGCGGCAACGGCAAGAACGCCGGCACCGACGCGTGTGATGCGTGAAGCCACAGGGTTTCCTCCAGACAGGATCTGTCTGGGGGATGCCCGTCGCGACCCACTCGGAAACCGTGAGGCGGCTCACACGACCCGGCGCCCACTCAGGCCATCGGGTAGTCCTCCAGCAACTCCGTGACCAGCGCTGCGATCGGCGATCGCTCGGAGCGGGTCAAGGTGATGTGGGCGAACAGCGGATGCCCCTTGAGCCGGTCGACCACCGCGACCACCCCGTCATGGCGGCCCACCCGAAGGTTGTCGCGCTGGGCGATGTCGTGGGTGAGGACGACGCGGGAGTCCCGTCCCACGCGGCTGAGAACGGTCAGCAGAACGTTGCGTTCCAGCGATTGCGCCTCGTCGACGATCACGAACGAGTCGTGCAGCGAGCGGCCCCGGATGTGTGTCAGTGGCAGCACCTCGAGCAGGTCGCGGTCGACGATCTCGTCGACGACTTCCTGCGTGGTCACCGCCTGCAAAGTGTCGTGGACGGCTTGGGCCCAGGGCCCCATCTTCTCCTGCTCCGAGCCCGGCAGATACCCCAGTTCCTGCCCACCTACGGCATACAGCGGCCGGAAGACGACCACCTTGCGGTGCTGGCGGCGCTCCAGCACCGCTTCCAGACCCGCGGACAGCGCCAAGGCGCTCTTGCCGGTACCTGCCCGCCCGCCCAGCGACACGATGCCCACAGACGGGTCCAGCAGCAGGTCCAGAGCGATGCGCTGCTCGGCGCTGCGGCCGTGCAGACCGAAGGCCTCCCGGTCGCCGCGCACCAAACGCACCTGCTTGCCTTCGGTGACCCGTCCGAGCGCGGAGCCCGACTCCCCGGTCAGGATCAGCCCGGTGTGGCACGGCAGGTCGCGGGCCTCGTCGAGATCTGCGAGGTCGTTGCGGTACAACTCGTCGATCCAGTCCGAGGTGACGTCAAGCTCTTCGATCCCGCTCCACTCGCTGTTGGCGGCCAGTTCGGCCCGGTATTCCTCAGCGATCAGCCCGACCGCGGATGCCTTCACCCGCAGCGGCAGGTCCTTGGACACGACCACCACGTGGTGCCCCTCGGCCGCCAAGTTCCTGGCCACCGCGAGGATCCGGGTGTCGTTGTCCCCGAGCCGGAACCCGCTCGGCAGGATCGAGGGGTCGGCGTGGTTGAGTTCGACCCGCAGGGTGCCTCCGCTGTCCAGGGGCACCGGCTCATCGAGACGGCCGGCCGCGATCCGCAGATCGTCGAGAAGCCGCAGTGCGGTCCGGGCGAAGTAGCCGAGTTCTGGATGTGTCCGTTTGCCCTCGAGTTCTGTGATCACGACCGCCGGGATGACCACTTCATGCTCATCGAACCGCAGGATCGCGTGCGGGTCGGAGAGCAGGACGCTGGTATCGATGACGTAGGTGCGGAACAGATCGTGGTCAAAGGGCACGTCGGCCTCCGTT
>JALOLM010000100.1 GCA_025455985.1 Candidatus Nanopelagicales bacterium
AACCTGGGGTTATCCGCGCCTGACCGGTGGGGCAGGGGGCGACCGCACGGCAGGCAGCGGGCAGGCCCGCACCCGCCGCGCGATGGATGGCTCCATTCACCCCCGCGCCATCGGATAGTCGCTCGTTGGCAGCGTTGACGATGGCGTCTGTGGACATGCTGGTGATGTCGCCGAGAACGAAGGTGAGCATGGCTGCACGGTAATCGGTACGGTGCGGGCGTGAGCAGCACGAAGACCAAGAAGAAGTTCCAGTTTCCCAGCGCCGTTACCACGCTGGCGATCGTGACGGTTCTGGTCTGGATCGCGGCGATCTTCCTTCCATCGGGCCGGTACCAACTCGATGCGGACGGCGCTCCCATCCCCGGAACCTTCGAGGAGGTCCCCTCCCCGCTAGAGGGCTGGGCGTACTTCCAGCAGTTGCTGCTGGCTCCTATCAATGGCATCTATGGCCTGTTCAATCCCGACACCGACTTCGTGGACACCGAGACGGTCGGATTCGTGTTCGGCCAAGTCGGCGTCATCGTGTTCATCATGGCGATCGGCGCCTTCATCTCCGTGAGCTTCTACACCCGGGCGTTGGATGTGGCGGTTGCCGGGATCGCGCACCGCCTCCGCAGCCGGGGTTGGCTGCTGATCACTGCGGTCATGGTCTTGTTCTCGTTGCTGGGCTCCACGATGGGATTCTCCGTGGAGACGCTGGGCTTCTACGCTCTATTCATCCCGCTGATGGGCGCGTTGGGCTACGACCGCTTGGTGACGGCCGCGATGATCATCCTCGGCGCGATGATCGGCGTGATGGCAGCGACCGTCAACCCCTTCTCCATCGGTGTCGCGGCCGGTGAGGCAGGGGTTTCCATCGGTGATGGCCTGGGGCTGCGGATCATCATGTGGGTGGTGCTCACCGCCATGGCCGTGGGGTGGGTCGTGCGGTACGCAGGGAAGGTCAGACGCGATCCGGACTCATCGCTGGTCGGCTGGGAGGACCCCGACGACGAAGACGAATCCACCACCGACAAGATGGCTCACGACGTCGAAGATCCCGCGATCAGCCACACTCTGACCGGCACGCAGAAGTGGGTGCTGGTGATCACCGCCTTCGCATTCGGGCTCATGATCTTCGCCGTGATCCCCTGGTCGTCGATCTTCGGCTCCACGACTGGGCCGGCCGACTATTACGTGGGCCACGAGACGACAGCTGAGCCCTACTGGTTCGAGTTGAACTGGTGGTTCCCGCAGCTGGCGATGCTGTTCATCCTCGCGTCGGTGCTGGTCGGCGTCGTCGCCCGCTTGCCGGAGAAGGAGATCGTCCGGCTGATCGGGGTGGGCGCGGCCGACATGATCGGGCCGGCCATGGTGGTCCTGCTCGCAGGCGGCGTCTCGGTGATCATGAACAACACCCAGACCTTGGACACGATCCTGAACTCGATGGAGCAGCTCGTGGCAGGCGCCTCTGCCGGGGTCTTCGCCGTCGTCACCGTCATCATCAACATCCCGCTGGCCTTCCTGATCCCGTCGAGTTCGGGCCACGGGGCGCTGGCCATGCCGCTGTTGTCCCCGCTGGCCGATTTCGCCGGCGTCTCCCGCGCGACCACCATCACCGCGTGGATCACCGGCCATGGATTCACGTTGCTGTGGTCACCCACCAGCGTTGTGGTGGTCGGCGGTTTGGCCATTGCGAAGGTCGGCTACGACAAGTACCTGCGGTTCGTCTGGCCGCTGCTGCTGGGCCTGTTCGTCGTGTCCTGCACGATCCTGGCGATCGCGGCGTCGTTGGAGTAGGGCGGCTGTCCGAATCCGCGGGTTGATCAAGCCCGGCGCCCGGTGGCCGTGAGGGCGTCCTCGAGACGGCCATGATCAACCTGCAGATCCGGACGCGCGGACTGCGCGAATCAAGTGGCCCGACCGCCGCCGCCCGCCTACGGTCGGAGCATGGATCTCATCGAACGTCCGGGACACGTGGCGGTGATCGGTGCTGGGCCGCACGGCCTCTCGGCGCTGAAGGCGCTGCTTCAGACCGGCATTCCGGCCGACGGGTTCGACCGGGCAGATGACATAGGCGGCAACTGGAACTTCGGCGGGCCGACGTCGCGGGTGTACGAGTCGACGCATCTGATCTCCAGCAAGCCCTTCACCCAGTTCCCCGACTTCCCGATGCCGGACTCGTTCCCTGACTACCCGAGCCACCGGCAGGTCAAGGAGTACTTCGACGCCTATGCCGCCCACTTTGGTCTGCGCGAGCGAATCACGCTGGGCGCCGAGGTGGTCGAGGTCAAGGCGGCGGGCGAGCAGTGGGACGTCACAGTCGAGGTGGACGGTCAACGCGAACCCGAAGATCCCCGACTACCCGGGCCTGAGTGACTTCGCCGGTGAGGTCCTGCACTCGGCGGACTACAAGAGCGCTGCTCAACTGCGCGGCAAGCGGGTCCTCGTCGTGGGTGCGGGCAACACCGGCTGCGACATCGCGGTGGAGGCGGCGCAGAACGCCACCGTTACGTTCCACTCGACGCGTCGTGGTTACTACTACAACCCGAAGTTCGTCTTCGGCAAGCCGTCGGACCAGATCGCCGACCAGCTTCTGGCCATGCGGGTCCCGCTGGCACTGCGGCGCGCGGCGTTCGGCGTGACCCTGCGGACCACCATGGGCAAGTTCGAGTCGTTCGGCCTGCAGAAGCCCGATCACGCGTTCTTCGAGACCCACCCGATCGTGAACCAGCAACTGGTCTACTACGTCGGTCACGGTGACATCACCCCGGTGCGCGACGTGGATCATTTCGACGCTGCTGGCGCTGTGTTCGCAGACGGCAGCAGGGCCGATGTCGACCTCGTGGTTTTCGCCACCGGCTACCTTGCGGTGTTCCCGTTCCTGGTCGATCCGGACGTCCTCGATGCCGGCGAGGGCCACCCGCACCTCGGGCTTCAGATGGCGTCGCCGAAGTACGACAACCTGTGGCTGTCCGGGCTGATCCAGCCCGACTCCGGCCAGTGGACGATCGCCCATTGGCAGGGGATGGCGATCGCGGCGTTCCTTGATCTGCGTCGGCGCGACCCGCAGCGCGCGCGCCAGTTGTACGACGAGCTCAACGCGCAGCGCGAGAGGCGGTTCAGCGGCGGCACGGACTACAAGGACTCCACGCGCCACTACTACGAGATCGCTCACCAGGACTACCTCGAGGTGCTCGAGGACTTCCTCGCGCAGGTGGCGGCATGAGGCGGGGGCCGCGCGTGCTGCGCCGGGCGGAATGGGCATGGCCGACCAAACCCGTGCACCTGGAGGTGATCAAGCGCGAGGTGGATGGCTCAACGCGGCCTCCGCTGCTCTTCGTGCACGGCCTGGGGCATGGGGCCTGGTGCTTCGCGCAGAACTGGCAGGAGACTGCCGCAGATCGCGGGTATAGCTCGTATGCGATGTCGCTGCGCGGGCACGGTGGGTCCGGCGGTCAGACGACGTTGGGTCGTAGCACGATGCGCGACTACGAACACGATGTCCTGCAGGTGATCTCGACTCTGCCCTCGCCGCCGGTGCTGGTCGGGCACTCGCTGGGCGGGCTGGTCGTGCAGCGGGTCCTGCAGCGCTACCCCGCGCCTGCGGCAGTGCTGCTGACCCCGATCGCCGCGGGCGGTATCCCGGCCACGATTGTGCAGGGGATGCGTCGCAAGCCGGTCGCCTTCACCCGGGCCGTCCTGGGCGCCACCCTGCGTTTCACCCCTGAGGATCTGTTCGCCGGCTTGCCGCCCGAGCAGGCCCAGGACTACACCAGTCGGGTCGGCCGGGAGTCGCCGTGGGCGCAGTACGCGATGCTTCGCCCCGAGTCGCTGGCCCCGATTGCCTCGCCGGTGCTTGTCGTGGGGGCGCAGGAGGATGCGTTGGTGGCGCCGGCGGATGTCCAACGGTGTGGGGACGCCCTCGAGGCGCAGACGATCTGGGTACCTGCCGGGCACGATGTGATGCTGGACGTCGCGTGGCCCGAGGTGCTGACCACAGTGCTGGACTGGGTGGATGACGCCGCTCCGGCAGGACCCGCGCTGCCGGGTGCCCGCGGGCCGGCCTTGGAACTCAAGAGTGTAACGGCTAGATAACGTTGCAAATTCGTTGCATCCAATTCCAGGGTGTTGAACGATCTCCTTCATGTAGGTCCCAAAACGACGTAGGAGGAGCAATGAAGATCAAGATGGCAGCCGCCGGCCTGGCCGTGGCATCCCTGGCACTGGTCGGGTGTTCCAGCGGTGACAGCGACGCTGAGTCCACTCCGACCGCCGCGGCGACGAGCGCCGAGGCAACCCCGAGCGAAGCGATGTCCGAAGAGGCGATGGGTGACACGATCGTCGATGTTGCGGCCTCGAACCCCGACTTCACCACTCTGGTGGCTGCTGTCGAGGCGGCCGGTCTGGCCGAGACGCTGAGCGGTGAAGGTCCGTTCACGGTCTTCGCGCCCACCAACGCTGCCTTCGAGGCGCTGCCCGAGGGCTTGGTGGACAAGCTGCTCCTGCCGGAGAACAAAGAGGTCCTGACCCAGATCCTGACCTACCACGTGGTGGCCGGTGAGGTCCTGTCCACGGACATCCAGCCTGGTGAGGTTCCGACCGTCGAGGGCGAAGACCTGACGATCAAGGTCAAGGACGGCACCGTGACCGTCAACGGGGCGACCGTTGAGGCCGCCGATGTCGAGGCCAGCAACGGTGTGATCCACGTGATCGACGAGGTGCTCGTTCCGCCGAACGTGGACGTGAGCGCCCTGTAGTCATACCCCAAGTCGAGAGTGGGCTTCCGGATAACCGGGGGCCCACTCTTCTTTTCTCAGGCGCCCTGGCAGACGCGAAGAACCCCGGCAATCTGGTTGCCGGGGTTCAACGTCGTGGATGTGAAGTTCCTACTTACGGGGAGCCTTCGAGTCCGGAACGAGCGCGGACTTGCCTTTGATGGCCGCGTTCAGGTGCTCCTTGTAGACGGAGTTATTGATGTTCAGCTGGTTGCTGGTGTCATGACCCTTGTGTCCGTACATGCTCTTTCACCTCCTCGAAGTTCGGTACGTGACTCCACTATACGTTTATGCGCATAAAGATGCAACGGGGGGGTCACTTCACGCGAACGGCGGACTGCAACTCAGTGGCGTCGAACGGCCCGAAGCTGGCGCCGTCCTCGACGTAGTGCAGCATCGCCACGGAGAAGATCGCCCGCATCGCGCTGATCAGGACCTGCGCGACGATGATGATGATCACGCCCAGCGACGCCAGCGGCACACCGGCAGCGGGCGTGCCGGACACCGCGATGAAGCCACCGACGATCGTGAACAGGATGCCGGGCAGGACGGCGACCAGCGCGATCAGACCGCCGATGCGCACACCACCGGCGATCTGCAGGCCCCAGGTCTGACGGATGAGCCCCACTGACTCCTTGATCGCCGCGATCGGCCCCTTCCCGCGCAGGATGATCATCGGTAGGACGAAGAACGTGATGACCGACCAGGCGACGGCGAGCAGCCCCGCCAGGATCAGACGCAGGATCGTCACGATCACGTTGTTGTCGCCGTTGCCCCGGATCGCCGAGAGCAGCCAACCCACTGCGGTCTGGATCGCGGCCCAGCCGAGCAGTGCGGGCAGCCGGCCGAACGCAGCGCCTAAACCCGCGCCGAAACTGCTGTCGCGCCCCTGCAGTTCCTCATCGGCGCACTTGACCAAGCCGCCCATGAAGATCTGCGTGATGAGTGTGGCCAAGTACGCGGCCAGGATCAGGATGACGATGCCGGCGATCTCCACCCCGCCGGAGACCTGGCCGTTGCTGGCCTGCTGCCCGACCTCGCTCCAGCCCATAGCGGCGACCCCGGCCCCGCCGACAACCAGGACCGCAACGATCGCCAAGACCGCGCCCACTGCCGGGAACGCGAGCATGTAGGGGTTCTGCTTGATCACTCCCCATGCCTGTTTGGTGATCGTGCGGCTGTTCGACCAAGCGCCTGCCATGCGTGCCTCCGGTGAGTTCGTGGGTCACAGGCTATGGGCTGGGTAGGGTGCAGGCGTGCTTGGCGCGGCGGTATGGACGGTGATTTTTGTGACGTCCGCGATTCGCGTGGGGATGATCTGGAAAAGCTTCTTCTGGCAGGACGACTACATCCACATCTGGAACTCGTGGAACACACCCGCCGGGGAGATGATCTGGCAGAACTGGAACGGTCACCGGGAACCACTGAGTTTCGCGGCGCAGTGGTTGCTGGCCAGGACGGCGCCACAGGTGTGGTGGCCCGCCGCAGTGGTGCTCAGCCTCGTCGCCGTGGGGACCACCATCGCCTTCTGGCTGGCTGTGCGCAGGTGGCGCGGGACCACCGTCGCCCCCGCGGTCGCTGCGATCCTGTTCGCGGCCTGGCCGGCGACACTGGCCGCACAGACCTGGCTGTCGGCCGGTCTGGAGACGGTGCCCTTGCTCCTGATGTTGGTCGCCTGCTGGATCCTGGCCCGCCCGGGTGCTTGGACACCGGTGTGGGTGGGGTTGCTGGCCGGCATCGCCTGGGGGTTCCACGAGCGCGCCGCGTACTTCCTGCCGTTCACATTCGTCGTGGTCTGGATGTTCAGCGGACGGCGGGTCTGGGATCACCGACGGACCTGGCTGGTGCTGCTGACGATCACCCTCGTCGGCCTTGCCCTGCGCGTGGGGGACGGCTTGCCCGGCCGGACCGGTGGCGCCAGCATCCCCGGCTCGCTGTGGTACGCGGGGCCGGGCTCGGTGTTGCGTTCGGTGCTCGGGTGGCTGCCGTTCGAGGGGCGCAACATCGTGCCGGTCAACGCTGGGCTGTGGGCAGTGGTCGTGCTGGCCATCTGGATGGTCGTGGTACTCATCGGGCTGTCCACGCAGCCCCGCACTACCGCGCTTGTGACCGGCGCGATCGCCGCCTTCCTCGTGGTCGAGGTGCTGTCGTTCGTGTGGTTGCGCGGGGGCTTCGCCGGCAGCCAGTTGGCCTCTGACCCGCGCTTCACGCTGTTGACGGGAACGGTTCTGCTGGTCGGGCTCAGCGCGTTCGAGGTGCAATGGCGCCCCTTGGTGGGTGTGGCCACCGCGTTGGCGGTCGTCGGTGCGGCGAGCATATGGCGGATGGGCTCGGTGGTTGATCCCGGTCGGGAGTGGCTGGCCCGCAGCCGGGAACTACCCGCGGGTGCGCAGTTGGCTCCCACGCCGAGCCCACCGGCGATGCTGGGGCACTTCTTCTTCACGACTCAACCTCCGGTCTACGAACTGGGCACTACCCGCACGTTGTTGCAGGTGGGTCCCCAGCCACGCGACTTCCCGTTGATCGCGCAGCGGCCGCTTCAGATCGACCCCGACGGAAGCGTTCGGCCTCTGGTGTTCACGGTGCTCGCGGCCACTGAAACCCGGCAGTGCGGTGTTGTGCGCGTGCCACCCCTGGATGCCGGGGTGCGGGTCGTGCGGTTGACGCTGGAGGGACCGGCGGTGATCGACGGCGTGCCGGTCAACGATGCAGCGCTCGTGTTCCCCGCGGCAGGGGCGTTGGCGCCCATCACGGTGCGTGGGGCATGCGTCGACCGGGTGGAGGTCGGCATCCCTGGGCGGTGAGAAGGTGGGGGCATGAAGCGGTGGCTGGGTGCGAGTGCGGGTGCAGGTGCGGTGATGGTCGGCGGGTACGCCCTGGCCAAAGGGGCCCGCAAGATGCCGGCGGCTTTCCCGCCGTATGCCGGGGGCGCGGGTCTGACCGAGTACCTTCCGGTGCCCACCGGACTTCCCGCGCCGGTCGCGCGCTACATCGAGGTCGCCTGCGGTGACCGCCTCCCAGTGATCGACTCCGCCGTCCTGACCGGCCGGATGACGATGCGCATCAAGGGTCTGAGCATGCCGGGTCGGTGGCGGTTCGTGCATGAGGTCGGCTCCGGCTACCGCCACTACATGGAGGTCACGGTCTTCGGCCGGACGGTCACCACCGGCGAGGAGTGGTACGTGGACGGCCACGCCCGGCTCAACCTGCCCGGTGGAGTTGTCGAGAACGAGCCGAAGGTGGATCGCGCGGCCAACCTCGGGATGTGGGGGGAGTACCTGTGGCTGCCCTCAGTGCTGGCCCTTGGCCAGTGGCAGGCCATCGACGAGCAGTGCGCGCGGCTGGTTGTTCCCCAGGCCGATGGACCGGACCAATTGATCGCGTGGTTCGACCAGGAGACGGGACTGCTGGACCGCTTCGAAGCGATGCGCTGGCGCGACGTCAGCGACGCCGAGCCCCTTCGATGGGTCTGCCGTGTCCACGCGTGGACGAGGTTCGCCGAGATCGGGGTTCCGGCGGTAAGCAGCGTCCAATGGGGCGATCAGTCCCAGCCATGGCTGCGGATGTCCATCGACGATCTGGTGTGGAACGCCGACGTCTCCGACTACCTGCGCGGCAGCGGGGTTTAGCCAGCTCAGCGGCCGTGCCCGTGCAGCACCGAAGTCAGCCGCCGCACCACTTCCGACGTGCGCGGGTGGCGGGCGAAAGACGTCAGCGTCAACGGTGAGGTGAAGCGTTCGCGCACGGTCGACTTGGCTCGGGCGAACTCGCGCAGGCCGTCGGGGCCGTGGATGCGCCCGAACCCGGACTGACCCACCCCTCCCCAGGGCAACGCCGAGACGCCCGCGTACATCACCCAGGAGTTCATGCTCACCATGCCGACCCGCAAACGCGCTGCGGTGCGTTCCATGGTGGACCGGCTGCGGGAGAACACCGACGCCGCCAGACCAAAGTCGGCGGCATTGGCGCGGTCGACGGCCTCGTCCATGTCGCGGACCGGATTGACGACCAGGGTCGGTCCGAACGTCTCCTCCATGACCGCCAGGGAGTCCTCCGGAACTTCGGTCAGGATGATCGGTTCGACCACGCCCTCGCCGACCGACTCCGGGCCTCCCACCACCGCGCGACCGCCTCGCTCCAGCGCATCCCGCACGTGTTCGCGGATCACCTCGATCTGTGAAGGCATCGTCATCGGGCCGTAGGAGGAGTCAGGCCCCTTACCCGGCTTCAGCCCGCGGGCCTTGTCTGCGATCAGCCCGAGGAACTCCTCGTAGACGTCCTGGTGGACGTACACCCGCTCGACTCCCACGCAGGTCTGTCCAGCGTTGCTGAAGGCGCCGAACGCAGCGGCATCGGCGGCCTTCTCCAAGTCGGCGTCCTTGTCGACGAGCACCGCGTCCTTCCCCCCGCACTCCAGCAGGACCGGGGTGAGTGAATCGGCGCAGGCCGCCATGACCTTCTTGCCGGTCGGGGTGGACCCGGTGAACGAGATCTTGTCCACGCCGCTGGCGCACAACGCCGCACCCGTGGCACCGAAGCCTGTGATCAATTGTGCGACCGGCTGCTCGGGGACGACCTCGTTGATCGCGTCGACCAGCCACTGGCCGACCGCGGGGGTGAACTCCGAGGGCTTGAACACGATGGCGTTGCCGGCGGCCAAGGCGTAGGCGATGGAACCGATCGGGGTGAAGACCGGGTAGTTCCACGGGC
The DNA here is from genome assembly GCA_025455985.1 of Candidatus Nanopelagicales bacterium. GTDB lineage: Bacteria > Actinomycetota > Actinomycetes > S36-B12 > UBA10799 > JADKAV01. Next base: position 9,468 of record JALOLM010000100.1, read on the forward strand.
CGATGATCCCGACGACCCCCAGCGGCTGGTACTCCAC
>JALOLM010000101.1 GCA_025455985.1 Candidatus Nanopelagicales bacterium
GATCATGGTGATCACCTGGCCGCGCCAGTCGACGGCGGCGCGCAGGACGTGGTGGAACGCCTTGCGTCGGCCGCGGTCGCCCAGCGAATCGAGCACCTCCGCGATGCCGGCGAAATCGATGGTGCCCGGCGCACTGGTGGCGTGGATGGCCGTCAGCGCGGTGACCGCCGGGATCCGCACGGGGGCCTGGGTCAGCAGTTTCAGGGCAAGGTCGCCGCCGGGCATCGTCATCGCCCGCATCATGGGATGCACTGAACGGCCGAGTCCGCCCGAGCCGACAAGTACGAGGCGCTGGGTGCTCTGGGGGAACTGGTAGGCGAACTGCATCGCGATCCCGCCGCCGAGACTGTGTCCCACGATGGTCGCGGAGTTCAGTCCGTTGATCGCCAAGAGATCACGCACGCCGTTGGCGTACCCGCCGATGCTGTAGTCGGCTCTGGGTGCCCCGGATTCACCGTGTCCCAGCAGATCGGGGGCGATCACGGTGAAGTGGCGACTCAGCGGTCGCAACACCGGCAACCAGGTCTTGTGGTTGCAGCCGATTCCGTGGAGCAGCACGAGTGCTGGCCCCCTGCCGACGCGCACGAAGGCCCTGCGATGACCGTGCAGCATCGCGTACTGAACTTCGGGCACAGCCGACAGCGGCATACTCCCAGTCTTGCCCAATGGGGTGGCGGTGTCGGGCAAACCGCGAAAATACCTCCCCCTCGTATCGAAATTGCGACATGTGACGAATGCCACGCTTCCGCGGGGTTCCCGTGGGGGATGATGGAAGGAGCCGCGTCCCAAAGCGGCGCATGTTCGTCTGGAGGTTCAATGGCCCACTACAAACTCCCGATGCTCGAAGAGACCGGCTACGCGGTGCTCGACAGCTACGGTGACCCGATCGACCCGCAGGAATGGCTCTCGCTGGAATACGTGGACTGGAAGTCCGGCGGCGACACCCGTTTCGCCCCGCTGGCCAGCGCATACGGTGAGATCGAGTGCAACGGTTTCTGGCACTTCGACCCGCCGAAGCCCGACAAGGACGGCGTGTGGATCGACAGCCAGGTCGAGAAGGCCCCCACACTGGTCAAGCGCGCGCTGGAGTCGGGTGCCAACGTCGGCCGCTGCCGCGTCATCGAGCTGCAGCCCAACACCTACGCCGACGCGCTGTACAACTCCCACGAGGACGACAACAACCGCCTGAACCCCGACGGTGAAGGCTGGGTGGTGCGGTGCTTCATGAACCTCACCGACGACCAGGACACCTACATGATCCTGCGTGAGGACATCAACGACCCCGAGTCGGAGGTCCGCATCAAGCTTCCCGCCGGCGCGCAACTGATGGTCGACTCCGAGCGCCTGTGGCACTCGGTGTGGCACGGCGGCGACGAGCCCCGCTACTGCCTGATCACCTCGTTCGAGTCCGGCCCCGAGTTGGAGAAGTGGATGTGGGAGAACAACCCCCGCTTCCACGTCAACGACATCGACCTGGACCCTGAGTTCGCGAAGAACTCCGAGATCGAGGCCCACGAGCGTCGCGACGCCCGGACCGCCTACTACGGCTACGACCCCACGACGGTCAAGTCCGAGGCCTGATAGGTCAATAGCAAGAGCCCCCGGCTACGGCTGGGGGCTCTTGTGTGTCCGGGCGTTCAGCTGGTGGGTGGATTCAAGGATCGGTCCGCCGTGGGTTTGAGATCCGGCGCCAGGTTGACCATGGCGCGAGCCATCGAACGCTGCCGGGCCACGGGGATGCTGCTCGGCAGTTCCACCGTGATGGCCCAGCCCGGGTAGTTGGCGTTGAACCAGCCGGTCATGGTGCCCACACACTTCGTCACGCAATCCACCCGGCTGATGGGTAGGTTCAGATCCCGACTCAAACGCCGCGCCCACTTGCGTGTCTTCTTCCTGCTCCCCTGGTCGATCACGTTCGCCCGTTGGTGGTAGGACACGATGGCGTCGGGTTCGATGAGCTTCGCCCCGACCATGAGTGCTTTCGTCTCGGGTTCGCTCGCGGGCCGAGGACCGGAGTAGTAGAGCGATCCCGGCGTGCCCCGTTGCCAGTCGTCCGGGAAGTTGCGGTTGAGGTCAACGCGGTTGGCGTTGCGGCGCGTGCGCAGGGCCGCGCCGTCGGGATTCATGGTCCGGATCGTCCAGATGGCTGTGTCCTTGCGCGGATCCAGCCGGCGGACCTGGTCCACCACGTATCGGCCGTACGGTTCGTCGCCGTGCATCTGGCCCAGAACCAGCAGCACCCGCTTGGCATCGGGCTCACCCTGGCGTTTGGCCACGATGGGAGTTCCCTTGCGCGACTCACCGAGGACCAGGCGCTTCGGAAGTCCCTCGGGGGTGGGCTCGGGTGTGGGTTCGGGCTCGGGAGGGGGAGTGGTTTCGGTGGGTGTGGGTGTAGGCGCGGGATCGGTGGGCGCCGGGACAGTCTCGTCGGCCCATGTCGGCATCGCGGGGACCGCCGCAGCCAAGGCGACGGCGCAGACGATGACGGCGGCACGCATCTATCGAGGTTAACCCGGGTCGCGGACAGGAGAAGACCCCGGCTCACCCTCATAAGCCGGGGCCTTCGTGGGAAGCCGCGCGATTCCCCCTCAGAAACCACGCGGCGGGTCTTTACAGGTCCAAGTACTTCTCGGGGTTGACGGCGTCGCCGTGCTCGAGGACCTCGAAGTGCAGGTGGGGGCCCGACGAGTTGCCGGTGTTGCCCAGGTCGCCGATGTGCTGGTTGCGCTTGACGGTCTCGCCAACGCGCACATCGATGTCCGACAGGTGGGCGTAGCGGGTGCGCGTGCCGTCGCCATGGGCTATCTCGATCAGGTTTCCGTAGGCGCCCGCCGGGCCGGAGGACACGACGCGGCCACTCTCGGCGGCGCGGATGGTGGTGCCTTCGGGAGCCGCGAAGTCAAGGCCGCTGTGCTGGCCGCTGCTCCACATCGGGCCGCTCTGGCCGAACCGGGCGGAGATTTTGAAGTTACGCGTGGGGGTGGCCATCTGCTCGGCCTCGGCGGCGGCCGTGTAGTTGATATCGCTGCCCACGATGTCCAGGGACGCGGTGGTCGCAGCCAAGCTCGGGGCGGTGGCCGGGGTGTTCGCAGCGGCGGGGCCGACAAGAGTGGCGGTCGCAAGGCCGGCGAAGGTGATGGTGAGGAGGGTCTTCATGAGGGTTTCCTTTCGCTGTCCGGTGAGGGGGTTCCGGACAGTGAAGTGATGCCCACGGCTGGGGGGCATCAATCCCGACATTGAAGACTAAACGGGCATTTCGAATGTGGCCTGGCCTACATGGGTGTGGTCCCGGTCACTAGTGGCGCGAGGTTGGAGGACAGGACCTGCCCGCGGCGTCAGGCCAAGATGCCGACGGCCCCGCCGGCAGCGCGCGGCGCCCCGGGATCGCCGGAGGACTCACCGGGTTCGCGCGCCAGGTAGTCCTCGAGCAACATCAAATTGTCCCCGCAGCGCACAGCCACCTGCAGCAAGGTGGACATGCTCGAGACTTCCTCCACCTGCTCCTTGAGGAACCAGTGGGTGAACTGCTCGGCCAGGTAGTCCTGGTCCACGCGGGTGGCAGTGACGATCTGCTCGAACTGCCGGGTCACGGCCTCTTCCTGCTCGACCGCGAACTTCAGAATCTCGGTGACCGACTCGGGGACCGGCTCCAACGCTGGAATGGCGGGGACCCGCACGTCCACCCCGCGATCCATGAGGTACTGCACGATCATCATGGCGTGGTTACGTTCCTCAAGTGACTGGGAGTAGAAGCGGGCAGCCATCCTGGGCAGGGCTTGGGCGTCGAACCAGACGGCGAACGCGGTGTACTGCTGCGACGCGGTGAACTCGTGGCCGATCTGGGCGGTCAGAAGGTCGTTGGTTTGAGACACAAAACGAGCCTAGCCCGACCCGGCCAGCAGAGCCATTGCGATCGAGTCGGTCGCGGCTGCCTGAGTCACTGAGGGGGCGGCGGTAAGAGGAATCGCGACCACAGCACCCTGTTGGGGATCCAGCGTGAGCACTCTGGCCGATGCCGCCAGCGTGCGTGGACCGGTCTGGCTCTGCCCCACGAGGTTGACTGTGTCTCCTGGCCGGACCAGCCCCGAAGCGGTCAAGGGATCGGGTGGCAGGGCAACCGCGACCTCGCCGGAGTCCAGCGTCGAAGGCGCGACGACTCTCTGCGGTGTCAACGGTTCGCCTACGAGGATCGGGCCGACCGCGATCCGGCCCACCAGCTCGTCGGTTGTGGAGGCGGCCGGCGCAGGTCTGGATTCGGCGGGCCAGTCGACAACCTGCACGTCGGTGGGTGAGACAACCGCACCCGGATTCACATCCGCCACAGCAACGACCGTGGGAACGCTGACACCCGGCTGGTTGAGCCGTCCCCAGGCCAGCAGGATCCCGCCGCAGATGCACGCCGCGGCCAGCGGTCGGCGGATCCGCAGCCACCTGCGTTGCAGGCTCCAGGAATGGACGATCATCGCGCTTGAGGCTACGGGCGCGACGCGGTGGTGCGGGCCGGTCGTCCACAGCCTCAGCTGCTTGTGGAGGAGCCTGAACCCTTCGAGGAGTCCGACGACGTGGACTTCGGAGAGGTAGAGCTGCCCGCGGAGTCACTGGACTTGCTGGAACTGCTCGTGCTACCCGAACTGCTGGAGGAACTCTTCTTCTTGCCGGCCTCGCGGGAGTCTGTGCGATAGAAGCCGGAGCCTTTGAACGTGACACCCACGTTGCCGATCACGCGCCGCACAGTGCCTTGGCAGTCCGGGCAGACCTCCAGCGGGTCGTCGTGGAAGCCCTGGAAATGCTCGAATCGGTGCCCGCAGTCCTGGCACTTGTACAGATACGTCGGCATGTTGACCTTCCTCGCAAGCGGCGTGTGCCCCTATCGGATAGTTTCGCCGTACGTCCCATTCGCCCATCGCAAGGGGTCCGCAGTGATCGTCACGGCGTCCAACCTGCACAAGGCCTACGGCAGCACGGTCGCGGTATCGGACCTGTCCTTCGCCGTGCGGCCAGGGCAGGTGACAGGCTTCCTCGGCCCCAACGGATCGGGCAAGTCCACGACGCTGCGGCTGATGCTCGGGCTGGACCACGGTGGCGGACAGACGCTCTGGGATGGCAAACCCCTGGCTGCTCACAAGCACGCCCCGCGCGTGGTGGGGGCACATCTGGACGCCAAGTTCTTCCACCCCAGTCGCACCGCTACCGCTCACCTGCAGATGCTCGCCGCGGCCGGTCGTGTCCCGCGGTCCCGGGTCGACGAGGTGGTCTCCTTGATGGGGCTGGAGTCGGTGGCCACCAAACGTCCCAAGGGCTTCTCGTTGGGGATGGGGCAGCGACTGGGCCTGGCCACGGCGATTCTGGCTGAGCCCGCCGTTCTCCTCCTGGACGAGCCGGCCAACGGTCTGGACCCGCAGTCGATCCACTGGTTGCGCGACTATTTGAAGTACTACGCCGCGCAGGGGCGAGCCGTGCTGGTCTCCAGCCACCTGCTCAGCGAGATGGAGGTCATGGCCGATCATCTGGTGGTCATTGCGCGGGGCCAATTGCTCGCCGACGAACCGAAAGCAGCTTTCGTGGCCAGGTCGGTCACCAACGATGTCTTGGTGCGATCAGCGCGCGTGCGTGACCTGGCCGGTGTCATCGCTGCCGAACTCGGGCCAGGGTCGGTGCGCCCGGAGCCTCCCGACGGGATCGCGGTCACCGGTGCGAGCACCGAACAGGTCGGCGACATCGCGTTTCGTCACGGACTGCCGGTCTGGGAACTGTCGAAACGCACCGCGAGTCTGGAGCAGGCGTTCCTGGAACTCACCGACGCCGGGCAGGAGTTCACCATGGGCGGTTCCCGATGACTGACCTGCTGACCTACGAATGGCGCCGCGCCCGCAGCATCCGCACAACGTGGATCACCTCCGGCTTCCTGGTGGCCGCCGTGGCCGCCTTCTGCTACCTCACGGTTCTCGCGCTCGAGTCGGCCGACGAGCAGGGGTTGCCGCTCACCGACATCGTGCAGCAGTCGATCACTGTCAATCCCGTGGTGCTGGTTCTGCTGGCCAGCCTCGGGGCGATGGCGTTCGGCCATGAGTACCGGTACGGCACCATCCGGCTCACGCTCACGGCGTTTCCGCGCAGGCCGGGAGTGTTCGCCGCGAAGTTGGTGATGACCATGGCGATCGCGCTTGCGGTCATGATCGTGTCGGTTCTGGTCGGTATGGCGATCGCCGCGGTCGCCGGTGCCCAGCAGTCAGGCTCGGGGATCTCCTGGGTCACTCTCGCCTGGCAGGTATCGGTGTTCGCCGCGACCTACGCCGGACTGGCGTTCACGCTCACCGTGATCACACGCAACCATCCGATCGGGATCGTCGGTCCGCTGCTCCTGACGCTGCTGGAGTCCGCGGTGATCGCAATCCTGGGTGAACGCTTCGAGTGGCTGCCGCGGGCGCTGCCTTTGACGGCGATGCAGAACTGGTTCGCCGGGGTCGACGTGGGTCTGTCCGTCGCGGTCCTTGCGGCATGGATGGGCGGCCTGCTGGTCGCTTCGTTCGTACTCCTGCAGCGCCGCGACGCTTGATGCGGTGCGCACGTGGACCGGCTGCGCGCACTACAGTCCGGAGCATGTCGACTAATCGTGTGACGAAGGCCGTCATCCCGGCCGCGGGGCTCGGCACCCGGTTCCTGCCTGCGACGAAAGCCACACCCAAGGAGATGCTCCCGGTCGTCGATCGACCCGCGATCCAGTACGTGGTCGAAGAGGCTGTGGACGCGGGCCTCGACGATGTGCTGATCATCACCGGGCGTAACAAGACATCGTTGGAGGACCACTTCGACCGAGCGCCCGTCCTGGAGCGCACGCTGTCGACCAAGAACGACCACGACCGGTTGGCCACGGTCATGCAGGCTGCTGAGTTGGCCAAGGTGCACTACGTACGCCAGGGTGAGCCCCGTGGTTTGGGTCACGCGGTGCTGTGCGCCGACATGCACGTCGGTGACCAGCCCTTCGCCGTCCTGCTGGGCGATGACCTGATCGACACCCGCAACTACGTGCTCAACCAGATGCTGGAAGTGCGTGAACAACTCGGCGGCAGCGTCCTGTGTCTCATGGAGGTGCCGAGCAGCCAGATCCACCTGTACGGCTGCGCCGCGGTCGAACCGGTTGCGGACTCGGCGGCCGTCCGGGTCCTGGACCTCGTCGAGAAGCCGGCCACCGA
>JALOLM010000455.1 GCA_025455985.1 Candidatus Nanopelagicales bacterium
TGCTGTCCAGCGGCGGCACGGCCTCGGGGCCGGTCTCGTTCATGCGCGGAGCAGACGCGTCCGCCGGGACGATCAAGTCCGGTGGCGCCACGCGGCGCGCGGCCAAGATGGTCGTCCTGGACGTCGATCACCCCGACATCGAGGAGTTCATCGAGACCAAGGTCAAGGAGGAGGAGAAGATCCGGGTGCTGCGCGACGCCGGCTTCGACATGGACCTCGGCGGCAAGGACATCACGTCGGTGCAGTACCAGAACGCGAACAACTCCGTGCGGGTCTCGGACGAGTTCATGCGTGCGGTCGAGGAGGGCCGGGAGTTCGGGCTGCGTTCGCGGGGCACCGGCGAGATCATCGAGGGCATCGACGCCAAGCAGCTGTTCCGCCGCATGGCCGAGGCCGCCTGGGCCTGCGCGGATCCGGGGATCCAGTACGACGACACGATCAACGACTGGCACACCAACCCGGAGTCCGGGCGGATCAATGCGTCCAACCCGTGCTCGGAGTACATGAGCCTGGACAACTCGTCGTGCAACCTGGCCTCGCTGAACCTCATGACGTTCCTCAAGGACGACGACACCTTCGACGCGGTGCTGTTCCAGAAGTCGGTCGAGTTGATCATCACCGCGATGGACATCTCCATCTGCTTCGCGGACTTCCCGACCGAAGCCATCGGGGACACCACACGCAGGTACCGTCAGCTCGGCATCGGGTACGCGAACCTCGGGGCTCTGCTGATGGCCTGCGGGTTGGCGTACGACTCGGACGCGGGCCGGGCCCTGGCCGGTGCGATCACGAGCCTGATGACCGGCGCGGCCTACAAGCGCTCGGCTGAGCTCGCCTCGGTGGTCGGGCCCTACGAGGGCTACGCGCGCAACAGGGACGCCCACGCCCGTGTCATGCGCAAGCACGCGGCTGCAACCGATTCGCTGCGGTCGCACTCCACGCTGGACGGCGACGTGCTCAGGCAGGCCTCCCAGGTTTGGCAGGAGGGCATCCAGATCGGCTCCACGCACGGGTGGCGCAATGCCCAGGCCTCCGTGCTGGCTCCGACCGGGACCATCGGCTTCATGATGGACTGCGACACCACGGGCATCGAACCGGACTTCTCGCTGGTGAAGTTCAAGAAGCTGGTCGGCGGAGGGTCGATGCAGATCGTCAACCAGACGATCCCCAGGGCGCTTCGCAGGCTCGGCTACAGCGGAGAGACGATCGAGGCGATCGTCGAGTACATCGCTGAGCACGGCCACGTGGTCGACGCCCCTGCGCTCAAGCGCGAGCACTACGCGGTGTTCGACTGCGCGATGGGGGAGCGGGCCATCACGCCGATGGGTCACGTCCGGATGATGGCGGCTTGCCAGCCGTTCCTGTCGGGGGCGATCTCCAAGACCGTGAACATGCCCGAGACGGCATCGGTCGACGAGGTGGAGGAGATCTACTTCCAGGCATGGAAGATGGGCATCAAGGCACTGGCGATCTACCGGGACAACTGCAAGGTCGGTCAGCCGCTCTCCGACGCCAAGGCCAAGAAGGCCGAGGCCGAGGTTCCGGCCGTCCAGGTGGAGTACCGGCCGACCCGCAAGCGGCTGCCGAAGGCCCGGCCGAGCCGGACCGTGTCCTTCACGGTGGGCGGTGCTGAGGGCTACATGACCGCCGGGTCCTACCCGGACGACGGCTTGGGCGAGGTGTTCCTCAAGCTCGGCAAGCAGGGCTCGACCCTCGCCGGAGTGATGGACGCCTTCTCGATCGCCACCTCCATCGCGCTGCAGTACGGCGTGCCGCTCGAGGCGTTCGTGAACAAGTTCGTCAACATGCGGTTCGAGCCCTCGGGACTCACCGACGACCCGGACATCCGCATGGCGCAGTCGATCGTCGACTACATCTTCCGCCGGCTGGCCCTGGACTACCTGCCGTACGAGAGTCGGGAGGCGCTGGGGATCTTCACCGCGGAGGAGCGCTCCGCCCAGGTCGCGCAGGCCTACGGCTCGCAGATGGAGATCGATGTCGAATCACTGTCGCAGTCGGTCCCGGTGGAGGAGCACGCCACTCCTCTGCTGGAGGGCTCGCCCGCTGTCGGCCACGGGGCCGGTGGCCGCTCGCTGAGCAGCGTGCACTCGTCAGCTGAGCTGCTCGAGGCGATCCAGGGCAAGGCTTCGGACGCCCCCCTGTGCATGACGTGCGGCGTGAAGATGCGTCCCGCCGGCTCGTGCTACGTCTGCGAGGGATGCGGCAGCACCAGCGGCTGCAGCTGACCATGGGCGTACTTCAGCGGTCACGCAGGTGAACAATCGGCTGCATGGCGTCGACTTCGTCTGCATCGGGCCTCGCGCCGGGGATCCGCCCCTATGACCGCCGTTGGCTCGCGCCGGACCTGGTGGCTGGTGCGACGCTGGCCGCGGTGGCGATCCCGGAGGGTCTCGGCTACGCAAAGATCGCGGGGATGCCGCCGGAGACCGGCCTCTACACCTGCCTGCTGCCGGTGTTGGCCTTCGCCCTCTTCGCCTCCACCAGGCGGCTGGTCATCGGTGCCGACTCCGCCACGGCGGCGATCAGCGCCAGCGCCGTCGGTCTCATCGCGGTGGGTGATCCTGAGCAGTACGTAGCGCTCTCGTGCCTGCTGGCCATCATGAGCGGGCTGCTGCTGCTGCTCGCAGGCAGGCTGCGCCTCGGGTTCCTGTCCGACTTCATGTCCCGTTCGGTGCTCGCAGGGTTCCTGACGGGGGTTGGCATCCAGATCGCGATCGGCCAGCTGGACGGCATGCTCGGGGTGCAGGCCAGCGGTGACACCACGGTGCAGAAGCTCCTCAGCACCCTTGGGCAGATCCCCGACGCGAACTCCGCGGACGTGGTCGTGTCGTTCGCCGTGGTCGTGTTGATCCTGGGGCTGGCGAGGGTGTCACCCAGGATCCCGGGGCCGCTGATCGCGGTGGTCGGCAGCATCGTGGCCGCGTCGGTGCTGGACTGGGAGGATCGTCGTGGCGTCGAGATGGTCGGCGCGCTGCCCGGTGGCCTGCCGGAGTTCCAGATCCCGAGTGCCTCCCTGGCCGAGGTCCTGGCCCTGGTGCCGACGGCGCTGATCATCCTGCTGGTGCAGGTCGCCCAGAGCGTGTCGACGGCCAGCGCCTTCGCCATCCAGCACGACGATCGGCATGACCCGAACCGGGACCTGACCGGATTGGGCGTGGCCAACATCGCGAACGGGCTGTTCTCCTCCTTCGTGGTCAACGGCTCGCCGACCAAGACCGCGATCTCCGATCGCTCGGGGACACGGTCGCAGATGGCAATGGTGGTCCTGGCGCTGATCACGATCCCCGTTCTGCTGTTCCTCACCGGCGTGTTCGACAACCTGCCTGAGGCAACCCTGGCCGCCGTGGTCTTCGTGATCGCGATTCACCTGATGAAGGTCGACACGATGCGGATGCTCTACGGGCTGCCGCGGAAGGGTGAGTTCTGGGTCGCGGTGACGACCGCTGTGTTCGTCGCCTTCGTCGGCGTCGGTGGCGGGATCGTGTACGCGATCGTCGCGTCGATTGTGATGCACCTGGCCCAGACCTCACGGCCCAACAACTCGGTGCTCCAGGTGGACGAGGACGGTACCCGTCGCCAGCTCGTCGTGATGGCGGGGGTCCAGACCGCCCCGGGGCTGATCATCTACCGATTCGCCGCGAACCTGTTCTACGCCAACTCGTCGAGGCTGGTCTCGGACGTGCGCGAGCTGATGGTCAGCCCGCCCGACCCGGTCCGCCTGTTCGTCCTCGACGGGTCGGAGATCCACTCCATCGACTGGACGTCGGCCGAGGCGCTGCGCAAGTGCGTGCAGATGGTGCACGAGGCAGGCGCGCGCTTCGAGATCGCCAGGCTGCCGCAGGAGGCACGATCCCTGCTCGACTTCCACGGGATCACGGCCGAGATCGGCGGTGACGCGGGCTACTCCGACACGGTGCGCCACGCGCTGAAGGGGTACTGGTCTGGGCATGGTGAGGGCCCGTCGCGGTAGTGCTGCACCGAAGAGGCGCGCGCAAGGGCGGACTGCCCAGTGACGGCCAGCACGGTGTGACGCATGCGACCCGCGCGGCTGCGTCCCACGGCGGACGCTGGGGCCTAACCTGTGGTGCGAGGCGCACCACCGCGCCGATCCCCCGACCAGAGGACCCGCATGAGCGACCAGAACCCACCTCCCGTTCCGGAGGAGCCCGACCTCGGGCAGCAGCCCATCGACACTCCTGGCTTCGAGCCGTCGGCCCTCGCCCCGCAGGCCGACGAGTCCGCGGTCGAGGCGCCGACACCGCCGGCCCCTGCAGCAGACGTCCCACCGCCCCCGCCCGCGAGTGCGGAGCCGCCTTCGGGTGCAGCGGGTGCCTCGCCCCCGCCCTCTCCGGGTGCAGCGGGTGCCTAG
>JALOLM010000456.1 GCA_025455985.1 Candidatus Nanopelagicales bacterium
GCGCCGGAGATCCCCTTGTCGGAAGCCATCTTCCGCAAATCGGCCAGGAGCATGCCGGACAGACCGCGGCGCTTGCCGGTGGATCGTTCTTCGATGGTGGTGTCAGTCAACTGACACGTCCTTTCATGGACGTCGGGGCGAAAAGGCCCAACAGGTGAACGGATGAGAGAGCGCCGTTCACAACGGACAGGTATGGCCAGAAGGCGTCAAGTGAAGTGGTGAGGAGTGATTAGGATCACCCCGGTTGATCGCCACGAGTATGTAACGCCCTGGCTGGCCTTACTGTAACACCCGGGTTACACAGCACGGAAGCGAAGGGGTCCTCGACACGCCGAGGCCTACCCTGGGGGTGGGACTTTGGAGAGTGTGTGATGAAGATCTCAGATGCGGCCACCGAGTTCTTGAGCAAGAAGCGGATCGCCGTAACCGGAGTGTCCAGCAAGCCGGCGGGCCACGGCAGCAACGCGGTGTACACGCGGCTTCGTGATCGCGGCTACACGGTCTTCGCGGTCAACCCGAACGCGCAGACCGTCGAAGGCGACCCCACCTATCCCGACCTGGCTGCCATTCCCGGCGGCGTGGACGCCGTGGTCATCGCCACGAGCGCCGAACACGCCCCGCAGACGATGCGACAGATCATCGACTTGGGGATCGGCTACGCGTGGATGCATCGGGCCTTCGGTGCCGGCAGCGTCTCTGACGAGGCCACCCGGATCGGTCGGGATGCCGGAGTGATGGTCATCGACGGCGGCTGCCCGCTGATGTTCGGGACCACCTCCGACGGTGGACACCGGATGATGTGCCGGATGCTGAAGATGACCGGCAAGGTGCCCCGGGAGGTGTGAGCAGGCGTTCAGCCTTCGCCGACGATCACTCCCTGGCTGGCGACATGCACGTGTTCGCGACGCCAACCGCTGGGAACGTCGATGTCTGCGGCGAAGGCGATGACCGTCGGGCCGGCCCCGGAGATCGCGGCCGGGACGCCCGCAGAGCGCAGTTCCTGGACCAATTCCCAGGACTGCGGATAGGCGCTGCGCCGGTAGTCCTGATGCAGCCGGTCCTCGGTGGCGGGCAGCAGCAGTTCCGGGTGCCCGGTGAATGCCGCCACCGCCAAAGCGGACCGTCCGGCGGCATGGACCGCGTCCTGGAAGGGGATCTGCGCAGGCAGCAGCGTCCGCGCCGCGGTGGTGGGCAGGCGCTGCTCGGGGATGGCCACGGTGGCCGTCAGTCCCAGTGCCGGTTGCAGACTCAACGCCCTGCCCTGGGCGTCCTGCATCCAGGCGATCGTCAGTCCGCCGAGCAGTGCCGGGGCCACGTTGTCCGGGTGCCCCTCGATATCGGTGGCCAGCGCCAGCAGTTCCTCGTCGTCCATGTACGCGCCCAAGGCCCTGGCTCCCGCCAGCCCCGCGATGATCGCCGCCGACGAACTGCCCAGCCCAACGCTCACCTCGGGCACAGGCAGACCGCTGACCTCGAAGGCCCTCCGGAACGTCGCCAGCACGAGGTGATCCGGGCCCCGGTTGACCTCCCCTGCGCCCTCACCACTGACCTGCACGGTGGTGGTTTCAGCAAGGGTGAAACTGACCCTGTCACGAAGTTCGAGGGCCAAGCCCAAACAGTCGAAGCCCGGTCCCAGGTTGGCGCTGGTGGCCGGCGGCTCGACGACGATCATCAGATGAGATCCAACTCGGCGGCGGCGGCTTGGGCGTCGATGCCGATCCGCACCGGCTGGGGGGCGCCGGAGATCGCCCACTGAGGGTCCTTGAGTCCGTTGCCGGTCACGGTGCACACGATCGTCTGCCCCGGGTCGAGTTCACCGGCGGCATGCTTGGCCAGAAGTCCCGCCACACCGGCTGCCGAGGCCGGTTCCACGAATACGCCCTCCCCCGCAGCCAGCAACTTGTAGGCGCGCAGGATCTGCCGGTCGGTGACCATCTCGATCACACCTCCGGACTCGTCGCGTGCCTGCTCGGCGAAGGTCCAGGACGCGGGGTTGCCGATCCGGATAGCCGTTGCGATGGTCTGCGGTGAACGCACGGGTTCCCCGCGGACGATGGGGGCTGCGCCGGCGGCTTGGAACCCCCACATCCTCGGGCTGGTCCCGTACTCCAGATAGCCCCTCCAGTAGGCGGTGATGTTCCCCGCGTTACCCACCGGCAGGCAGTGGATGTCGGGGGCTACTTCGAGTTGGTCCACGATCTCGAAGCTGGCCGTCTTCTGGCCCTCGATCCGCACCGGGTTGACGCTGTTGACCAGCGCGACGGGGTAGTTCTCGGACAGGTCCCGGGCCAGGGTCAGGCAGTCGTCGAAGTTGCCGTCGACCTGCAGCAGCCGGGCCCCGTGCACGAGTGCTTGCGCGAGTTTGCCCATGGCGATCTTGCCGGCGGGCACGAGGACGGCGCAGACCATGCCCGCGCGCACCGCGTAGGCGGCCGCACTGGCGCTGGTGTTACCGGTGGAGGCGCAGATGACCGCCTTCGCGCCCTCCTGCGCCGCGATCGAGATCGCCATGGTCATGCCACGGTCCTTGAACGAGCCGGTCGGGTTCGCACCTTCGACCTTCAGGAACACCTCACAGCCGGTGGTCTGGCTGAGCTGGTCGGCTCGCACCAGCGGCGTGCCCCCCTCGCGCAGAGTGATCACGGGCGTCTGGGCGTCGACGGGGAGCCGGTCGCGGTACTCCTCGATCACCCCGCGCCAGATGTGGGCGCTCATTCGTCGCCCTCCACCCGCATCACGGCGACCACCTCGTTGACGCTGTCGAGATCACGCAGGGCGTCCACAGTCGCGGCAAGCCGCGCTTCGGGAGCGGCGTGCGTGCGGATGAGCAGCGCTGCCCGTCCGGTCTGTTCGTCGGTGTCCTGTCGCACAGTCTGAATGGACACATCGTGGTGGCCGAAGCACGTGGCGATCTGCGCCAGCACCCCGGGACGGTCAGCCACGTCGAGGTTCACGGTGTAGCGCGTGACGGCCTCCCCCACAGGTCGCGGGGTCAGTCCCGCGTATACCGACTGGGCCTGACCGGCTGCCCCCGCGCGGCGGTTACGGGCGGCTGTCACAAGATCTCCGAGGACAGCGCTGGCGGTCGGCTCGCCACCGGCGCCCCGGCCGTAGAACATCATCTGCCCGGCGGATTCGGCCTCCACGAAGACAGCGTTGAACGCATCTCGCACACTGGCCAGCGGATGGGAGCGGGAGATCATGGCGGGGTGCACGCGGGTGACGATCCCCTGCCCGTCAGGCGTCCGTTCGGCAACCGCCAGCAACTTGATCACAAAGCCCAGGTCGCGCGCAGCGTCGACGTCGGCCAGAGTCACCGAACTGATCCCCTCGCAATACACATCCGACATGGTCACGCTGGAGTGGAAGGCGAGGGTGGCCAGGATGGCCGCCTTGGCGGCAGCGTCGTGACCTTCGACATCGGCGGTGGGGTCTGCCTCGGCATAGCCGAGTCGCTGGGCTTCAGCCAGGACCTCGGCGTAGTCGGCACCCTCCTCGTCCATCTTGGACAGGATGTAGTTGGTCGTCCCATTGACGATTCCCAGCACCTTGTTGACGCGGTCGCCGGCCAACGACTCACGCAA
>JALOLM010000102.1 GCA_025455985.1 Candidatus Nanopelagicales bacterium
TGTCCACCGCCTCGCTTAGGTGCTCAAGTCTACGCGGTGATCACCGAACCGCCCGCCGGCCTAACTGCGCCGCTTGGAGCGCGTCGAACGTTTGGGCTGCACTCTGCCTGAAACATCGCGATTCTGTCGATGTTTCCTGTCGACCGGGGCTGCCAGTCCGCCAGCGGCCTCAGCGGCCGACGCCCCGCCAGTCCCCGAGGGAACCTCCGCCATCGCCGGACCAGCCTCACCCCGGGCAGCCCGGCGCTTCAACACCCGCGCAGTCAGCGCCTTCATGGCCGGTTCGCGTTCCTTCATCTGGCACAGTGCCGGGGTCGCCACGAAGATCGAGGAGTAGGTCCCGATGGCGGTACCGATGAGCAGCACCAGCGCCAGGTCCTTGAGGGCACCGGCGCCGAGCAGGAACGCACCGACGAACAGGATCGATGCCACCGGCAGCAGAGCAACGATGCTGGTGTTGATCGATCGGATGATCGTCTGGTTGAGGGCTAGGTTGGCCAGCTCGCTGTAGGTGTAGCGGCTCTGACCGGTGATCCCCTTGGTGTTCTCGCGGACCTTGTCGAACACGACCACCGTGTCGTAGAGCGAGAAGCCCAGGATCGTCAGCAGACCGATGACCGTGGCCGGCGTCACCTCAAATCCGACGAGGGCGTACACACCAGCTGTGATCACGATGTCGTGGACCAGGGCGATCAGCGCCGCGACCGCCATCTTCCACTGGAAGTAGATCGTCAAGAAGACCGACAACGCGGCGAGGAAGACCGCCAATCCGATCAACGCCGTGCGGGTGATCTCGCCACCCCAGGTGGGGCCGACGTCCCTGCTGGAGATCTGGTCGGCGGACACGTCACAGGCTGTGGCAAGTGC
Source organism: Candidatus Nanopelagicales bacterium (assembly GCA_025455985.1). Classification (GTDB taxonomy): domain Bacteria; phylum Actinomycetota; class Actinomycetes; order S36-B12; family UBA10799; genus JADKAV01. The sequence continues at coordinate 868 of JALOLM010000102.1, forward strand.
CGCCACGACAGCCTGGCCCTCCTCTTGCGTGACCGTCGGAGTCTGCGCGCGGATGTTCTCCGAGCCGATCTCGGTCACAGCGGCCACTTCCACACCGGCGCTGCCCACAGCGTCGCGGGCATCCTGGATCGTGCAGCTGGTACTCGGCACGTAGAACTCCGCGCCCCCCTTGAACTCGATCCCCAGGTTCAGTCCCCGCACGAGCAGACCGACCAGCGCGAGCAGGATCAACGCCGCCGACACGCTGTACCACAGCTTCCTGTGACCGACGATGTCGTAGGAAACCTCTCCGCGGTACAACTTGCCGCCGAGATCACTGAAGCGCGACATCAGACCTCCACCGAGTCGGTCTTGCGGTTACTGGTTTGTCCGGGAACACCCTGGACGCCGAGCCGTTTCGGATCCAGGCCGGTCATCGGATGCCCACTGGTGAACCATCTGTTACGGGCCAGCAGCGTCACCATCGGGCGGGTGAACAGGAATGCCACCATGACGTCCATGAGGGTCGTCAGACCCAGAACGAACGCAAATCCGCGTACCGCACCCACCGACAGGAAGTAGAGGACCACCGCGGCCAGCAGGGATACGAAGTCGGCCGCCAGGATGGTGCTCCTGGCTCGCTCCCAGCCGGCGTCACAGGCCGCCCGCAGGCTGCGCCCCTCCCGGACTTCGTCGCGGATACGTTCGAAGTACACGATGAACGAGTCGGCCGTGATCCCGATGGCCACGATCGCACCCGCGACACCGGCCAAGGTCAGCGCGAGACCGACGGTCCGGCCCAGGATGACGAAGACCAGGTAGGTGAGGACTGCGGCGATGACCAGCGACACGACCGCCACCAGGCCCAACGCCCGGTAATAGAACAGCAGGTACAGCACCACCAGTGCCAGGCCAAGGGCACCTGCGATGAGACCGACCTTGAGGTAGTCCGCGCCCAGTGTCGGCGTCACGGTCTCCACCGAGGCGATGTTCAGAGTCAGCGGCAGTGCACCGAACTTGAGCACCTGGGCCAGGTTCTTGGCCTCCTCCGGGGTGAAGTTGCCGCTGATCTGAGCCCGGCCGTCGTTGATCGGCTGCTGGAAGAACGGTGCGGATACCACCAGACCGTCGAGCACGATGCCGAACTGGTTCTGCGGCGACGGCAGGCTGACCAACCGGTTGGAGATCTCGGACAAGGCATCGGTGCCCTCGGCGTCGAACTCGAGGTTCACGACCCAACCGGCTCCACCCTGGGCGAGTTCAGCCGACGCGTTGGTGATCGAGGTGCCCTTGATGAAGGCAGGCTCCAACAGGTACTTCCCGGTCCCCTCCCGGTCACAGGTGACGATCCACTTCTCGGGGTTGTCGGGGACGCCGCCCTGCCTGCTGGCCACGTCGGTGCAGTCGAGGTTCAGCAACGCGTCCTCGAGGGCAGGGTCGTTCGCCGAGTCCCCTTCGACCGGAGGCACGAGACCCTCGGCGGCTGGCTGGTCATCCGCCGCTGGCGCCTGGTCGGCCGCCGGACTGGCACTCGGACTCGGCGAGGTCTCGGCGAAGCTCGCTTCCCCAGACGCCCCACCGTCGTTGTTGCCGTTGTTCTGGTTGGAGTTGTTCGCGTCCTTGTTCTTGTTGTTCTTCTTGTTGTTCTTCTTGTTGTTGTTGTTGTCCTGCCCGGTATCGGCAGGCTGCAGAGTGGACGGATCGATGATGGCCGGATCCACGATCGTGGACACGGGCCGGAAGTCCAGCAGGGCTGTCTGGCTGAGTTGCTGGGCGATCTCACGCTGGTTGACGCCAGGAACCGAGACCACGATCGCGGCGTCGTTGCCGGAACCCTGGATAGCCACATCGGCTTCCGCGACGCCGAATCCGTTGACCCGCTGCCGGATGATCTCGACAGTCTGCTGCAACTGCTCATCAGTGATGTCTGCAGTGCCCTCAGCCTGCGTGGGGACCAGGATGACCTGCGTCCCGCCCTGCAGGTCCAGGCCCAGTCGGGGGACATGGGAAGTGCCCGGCCACAGAGCCCAGACCCCCAGTCCGATGATGATGACCAGCAGTGCCAGCAATGGCCGCCACGGCTTCGGTCGTGCATTCGGTGCCACAGGCTACCCCTCGTCATCCAGCACGTCGGCCACTGCCGCCCGTGCGTACTTCACGACCACACCATCGCTGATCTCCAGCCCGATGGTCTCTTCCTCCACCCACCTGACTGTGCCGAAGATGCCAGCCGTTGTCATGATCCTGGCCCCTTCATGCACCGCCATTTGCGCGGACTGCGCCTCCCTCTGCCGCTGCCGCAAGGGCCGGATCATCACCAACCAGAGCCCGCCCAACAGGATCAGCGGAATGGCCAGCATCAGGAATTCCACTGCCCGATCCTATCTAGCCCGGCACGACATCCTCGTGATCGGTCAGCGTGAGTTGGTCCGGACCTACCGGCAGGGTCAGCCCCAGATGAGCGTATGCCTTGGCGGTGGCGATCCTGCCACGGGGCGTGCGGGCCAGGAAACCCGAGCGCAGCAGGAAGGGTTCGCACACCGTCTCAACCGTCTCGGCCTCCTCCCCCACAGCCACCGCCAGCGTGGACAGCCCCACCGGACCTCCACCGAAATTGCCGACCAGAGCCGTCAGGACTGCCCGGTCGAGACGGTCAAGGCCACTTTCGTCGACCTCGAACAGCGCCAAGGCGGCCTGGGTGGCGTCGACATCAACCGTGGAGTCCCCGTGGATCTGTGCGTAGTCGCGCACCCGGCGCAGCAAACGGTTCGCGATCCGTGGCGTGCCCCGTGACCGGGAGGCGATCACCGCCAGGGCCTCAGGCTGCGCGGCAATCCCCATGAGACCAGCCGACCGGGCAACGATTCGCTGCAACTCAGCTGGTTCGTAGAAGTCCATGTGTGCTGTGAAGCCGAACCGATCCCGTAACGGACCGGGTAACAGGCCCGACCTGGTCGTGGCGCCGACCAGCGTGAAGGGAGCCAGGTCCAGCGGGATCGAGGTGGCCCCGGGACCTTTGCCCACCACCACGTCGACCCGGAAGTCCTCCATGGCCATGTAGAGCATCTCCTCGGCCGGGCGAGCGAGCCGGTGGATCTCATCGATGAACAGAACGTCGTTGGGCTGCAGCGCGGTCAGGATCGAAGCCAGGTCACCAGCGTGTGTGATCGCCGGTCCGCTGGTCAGCCGCAGCGCGGTACCCAACTCGGCGGCAATGATCATCGCCAAGGTCGTCTTCCCCAGCCCCGGTGGACCGCTGAGCAGGACGTGGTCCGCGACGTGATCACGCTGTTTCGCAGCGGACAGTACGAGGCGCAACTGGTCCTTGACCCGGCCCTGACCGACAAAATCGGTCAGGCTGGTGGGCCGCAGGGCTCCTTCGACGACACGTTCGGAGTCATCGGCTCCGGCCGACACCAAGGGGTCGTTCATGGTGTCACCGCCGCAGTGTGGTCGAGCAACTGTAGTGAGGCGCGCAGGGCCTCAGGCACGCTCAGTTCACCGGATCCGGCCTGCGCTGCCACGGCTGCCACGGCCTCCTGGGCCTGCGCCGACGGCCACCCCAGACCCGTCAGCGCTGCCAGCACTTGGGCGCGCCACCCGGCAGCGGCATGCACCGAAGTCACATCGACGGCTGGGACGAGCTTGTCCTTCAGTTCCACCACGAGGCGTTGCGCACTCTTGCGCCCGACGCCTGGGACCGTGCACAGAGTGCCCAGATCCTCGGTGGCGATGGCCTGCCGGATCTGGTCCGACGACAGCGTGGCGAGCATAGTCATCGCCAGCCTGGGGCCGACGCCTGTCACCGTCTGCACGGTACGGAATACCTCCCGCTCTCCGACATCGGCGAAACCGAACAGGGTCAGGCTGTCCTCCCGAACGATCAGATCCGTCGTCAGGACACACTCAGCACCCAACGCCAGGTTGGCGCTGGTGCGCGCAGTAACCACCACGCTGATGCCGATCCCGCCAACCTCGACGACAACCTCGTCGGCCGTGCGGGTCAGCACCTGACCTCTGATCTGCGCGATCATGGCGACACTCCCGTCCGCGCTCTCGAGCGCCAGAGATGACAGATACCCAAAGCCAGAGCGTCGGTGGCATCGGCAGGCTTGGGCACTTCTCGCAGTCCCAGAATCCTGGACACCATGAACGCCACCTGTGATTTGTCCGCCCGGCCCGAACCGGTCACGGCGGCCTTCACCTCAGTCGGGGTGTGCTGGTGCACGGGGATACCGAGCTGGCTGGCGGCCAGCATCGCCACCGCCGCAGCCTGCGCGGTGCCCATGACCGTCCGCACATTGCTCTGACTGAAGACCCGCTCAACGGCCAGCACCTCGGCCTGGGTCGAGATGAGCCGTTCCCGAACGCCGTCGAAGACCTCTTGCAGGCGCCCGGCGTGATCGGTGCCGGGATCGGTGCGGATAACATCGACGAGCACAGCACGGGCCTTGCCGTCGAATCCGGCCTCGACCACGGCGACACCGCAACGGGTCATGCCCGGATCGACTGCCAGAACGCGCATACGGCCTCCGAGATCGTACAGTTGTTCGGCAAGCCTACCCCGGCTTCGGTCGCCCAGAGGACGACGACACGCTCAATCAGGTGCGCTTGCGGATCGTCAATGGGTTTCCTGCCAGCACCGGCGACCCGATCACCTCGCGGAAACCGTGTCGCAGGCTGCGTACGAGTTCGTCCCGGTCGTCCACGGCGGCATCGTCGGTACTGACCCCGACGCTGGCGATCCCGTTGTACGTGAGCATGGTGATGTTGATCGCCGCGCCGATCGTGCCGACCAGCGGGTACATACGCTCGACCTTGGCGCCGGCAAGCCACACCGGAATCGGCGGCCCTGGCACATTCGAGGCCGTGAGATCGGAGGTCTGAGCGGCAGCCGAAAGCAGTTCCGGAGGTAGGAATCTGGACAGCTCGGCGAGGTTGTCGGCCAGTTTCAACGCGGGCTCGGCGCGCCATGACCTCACGGTCTCGGCGGCAGCGTCGAGCACGTCATCGATGACATTCGACACCGGGATCTCGAAGCGGGCGATGGTGACCGCGTTGCTGGCATCCTCCCCCGACGTCCGCAACGAGATGGGCATGTTCATGCGCAGTTCGTCGACCGGTCGGCCCATCCGCTCGTGGTAGCGGTTCATCCCGATACTGATGGCCGCGAGGAACAGATCGTTCACGCTGCGGCCGCGGCGCTTGGCCTCTGCTTTGTAGAGCGAGAAATCCATGTCGATGGTGTCGAAGTGGTAGTTGATGCTGCGCTGCTGCATGATCGGCGACATCGGGCCGAACGGGATCCGCGTGAAGCGGGCAACCGATCCTGCCGTCTCCCGCACCCGCCCGATCAGTTCCCCGGGGTTCTTGACCGCGGCCATCGTCAGCGGACCGAGCCCGTTGATCACGTCCTGGGCGGTGCGCGCCACCCAGCCCACGTTGTTGCGGATCACCGCTTCGAGGAAGCCAGTGGTGTCCAGCACGGCCGCCTCGGGAGCATCGGGCATCGGTCCCAGATCGACGCCTTCGGGGGTGAAGTCCAGCAACGCCAAACCCAACTGCACCGCACCCTGCCCATCGGCGATGGCATGGTGCAGTTTGAGGATCAGCGCGGCCTTGCCGCCCGGCAGTCCCTCGAGCAGTGTGACCCGCCACAAAGGGCGGTCGCGGTCGAAGTCGGCCATGCTCTGGCGCCGGGCGTCCTCGAGTACGTCCGCCCACGTCGAGCCCTTCGGCATGCTGAAGCGGCGCATGTGGAACGACAGGTCGAAGTTGGGGTCCACGACGATGCGTGGCGACTGCAGCCCGATGGGTCCCTCGACCACGCGAGAACGCAATACCGGGGCCAGCCTGGTTGCCCGGTCGTACCGCTGCTTCATGCGTTCCCAGTCGGGGCTGGAGTCCAGCACCAGAAGTCCAATGATCGTGGATCGCATGACCGGGTCGTCGGTGGCCATCCGCCACGTCGCGAAGTCCCACCCGGAAAGCCGCTTGGCATCTGTGACAGCTTGCTTGCCACGCAGAGGAGCGGGTTGCTTGGTGGACTTCTTTGCCGGTGTCTTCTTCGCGGGAGTCTTCTTGGCTGCGGGTTTCTTGGCGGTCGTCTTCTTGGCTGGAGCCTTCTTCCCCGCGCTCTTGGCCACCGGCACCGCAACTGCGGACTTGCGCGCAGCCGCCTTCTTGGCCGGCTTCTTCGCGGCTGGCTCACTCGGCTTCGGCGATGCCTTGCTGGACGGCTCAGAACTGTCGGGCACAGGTTCCTCCTCGATGGGTCTGCCGCCTACGCTATCGCCGGGCATCGATCAGACGCATTTCGCGAGGTCGAGGCGTCAGCCTGCTCCATGACCTCATCGGAGACGTCGAAGTTCGCGTACACGTTCTGCACGTCGTCGCTGTCCTCAAGGGCTTCGAGCAGCCGGAAGATTTTCGTGGCGCCCTCGACATCCAGAGGGACCGTGACGCTGGGCACGAATTGCACCTCGGCGGAGTCGTAGTCCAGGCCCGCCTCCTGCAGCGCCGTGCGTACGCCGACCAGGTCTGTGGGTTCACTGGTGATCTCGAAGGTACCGCCGAGGTCGCTGACCTCCTCGGCGCCTGCATCGAGGACGGCCATGAGTACATCGTCTTCGTTCAAGCCGGCGGCGGGTACCAGGATCACGCCTTTGCGCGTGAACAGGTAGGACACCGAGCCGGGGTCCGCCATCGAACCGCCGTTACGGCTCATCGCCACCCGCACCTCGCCGGCAGCGCGGTTACGGTTGTCCGTCAGGCACTCCACGAGCACCGCGACTCCGTTCGGGCCGTAGCCCTCGTACATGATGGTCTCCCAGTTGGACCCCCCGGACTCCGCACCCGACCCGCGCTTCACGGCACGGTCGATGTTGTCCAGTGGCACCGAGTTCTTCCGCGCTTTCTGAATGGCGTCATACAGCGTCGGGTTGCCGTCGGGGTCGCCTCCGCCGGTACGGGCCGCCACCTCGATGTTCTTGATCAGCTTCGCGAAGAGCTTGCCCCGCTTGGCGTCGATCGCCGCCTTCTTGTGCTTGGTGGTGGCCCACTTGGAATGCCCACTCATGAATCCTCCAAAACCATGTCGACCAGCAAGGTGTGGAACCGCTTGTCCTGCGTCACCTCGGGGTGGAACGACGTCGCCAACGCGTTGCCCTGCCGGACGGCCACGATTCTATCTGTGTGGTCGTCGTCAGTGACCGTGGCGAGGATCTCCACGCCAGCGCCGACGCGCTCCACCCAGGGTGCCCGGATGAACACCGCGGTGATCGCCGGACCAGTCAGCGCGGGCACTTCGACCGCTGCCTCGAACGAATCGACCTGCCTGCCGAAGGCGTTACGACGCACCGTCATGTCGATCGCACCCAACGACAACTGATCGCTGCGGCCGTCGAGCACTTCGTCAGCCAGCAAGATCATCCCAGCGCAGGTGCCGAATACCGGCATCCCCCCGGCGAGCGCGTCGCGCAGCGGTGCCTCCAGGTCGTTGCGACGGATGAGCATTCCGATCGTCGTCGACTCGCCCCCCGGGATGATCAGGCCCGCCACCTGCCCGAGGTGCTCAGGCGTGCGGACCAGCACGGGTTCCACGCCACAGTCAGCCAGCATCCTGGCGTGCTCGCGGAAGTCTCCTTGGACGGCCAGCACACCGATCCGGGCGGTCACCAACCGCGTTCGGCCAGGCGGTGGGGCTCGGGGATCTCCTCGACGTTGATACCCACCATGGCCTCACCGAGTCCGCGCGAGACCTTCGCCAGGATGTCGGGGTCGTCGTAGTGCGTGGTCGCCTGCACGATCGCGGCCGCACGCTGCGCGGGGTTGCCCGACTTGAAGATGCCGCTGCCCACGAAGACGCCATCGGCGCCGAGCTGCATCATCATCGCAGCGTCCGCGGGAGTCGCGATGCCCCCGGCGGTGAACATGACCACCGGCAACGCCCCGGTACGGGCGACCTCGGCGACCAGTTCGTAGGGGGCCTGCAACTCCTTGGCCGCGACGTACAGCTCGTCGGTCGGAAGGTTGGCCAGCCGCCGGATCTCGTCCCGGATGGTGCGCATGTGGGTCGTGGCGTTGGAGACATCGCCGGTACCGGCCTCGCCCTTGCTGCGAATCATCGCCGCACCCTCGGTGATCCGCCGCAAGGCCTCACCCAGGTTGGTGGCACCACACACGAAAGGTGCAGTGAACGCCCATTTGTCAATGTGGTGGGAGTAGTCCGCGGGTGTCAGCACCTCGGACTCGTCGATGTAGTCCACCCCCAAGGACTGCAGGATCTGAGCTTCCACGAAGTGCCCGATCCGGGCCTTGGCCATCACGGGGATGGACACGGTCTCGATGATGCCGTCGATCAGGTCGGGGTCGCTCATCCTCGCCACGCCGCCCTGGGCGCGGATGTCGGCGGGCACCCGCTCGAGGGCCATCACGGCCACGGCGCCGGCGTCTTCGGCGATCTTGGCCTGCTCTGCGGTGACCACATCCATGATCACACCGCCCTTGAGCATCTCGGCCATGCCTCGCTTGACCCGCGCGGAGCCGGTCAGGTGGGTGGGGTCAGTCATCGGATTTCCTTTCACGTCTGTCCCAATGGTAGGGGCGAGGTGTAAGGCTCACCTACTGCGGAGGGTCAGGGGCACTTCGTCGTCGAGTTCCACGGTCCGCGGCAACGGTGCGGACCCCGCCAGGCGGAACAGCCGGACGATGCGCTGCTTGCGTACCGCCAGGCAGGATCGCACCGCGTCGTTGTGGAACCTGCGAGACCAGGCCGCCTTCTGCACCGCGGCGGCCACCTCAGCCAGCGTCTGGTCGCCGTCGGGCTGGGCCACGAGGTCCGCGGTGACCTCGGGGTCGCCCAGTGCGGCCTCCACGGCGCTGGTCAGCGCACTTTCGGCCGCACACCGGGAAACGTCGAAGTCCGTGCCGGTTGCCCTCGCTCTGGCCAACGCGCTGTCCGCGGCGTCTGCCAACAGGACACTGCTGGCGGGGTCGAGCCGACCGGAACTTGCCAAGGACAACACCTCGTTGGCCCGGTCGGTGAACTGCCCCTGCAGCGCCTGCCGGGAGACATCCACCCGGTGGTGCAGCCGGTCGAGCCTGGCGGCGGTCTGTGACAGATAGAGCACGACCACCGCGATCAGCAGCAGGATGAGCAGCACTGCGGTGATGTCCATCAGGCCTCATCCCTGGGCCGCGCCAATCGGCCGACGAACTGCCCCCGCATGTCGTTCTCGACCCGCTCGCCGGTCGTGGTCACGCTCTCGTAGACCCCTTCGATCTCTCTGGCGACCACCTCCCAGTCGAACTGCCGGGCACGATCATGACCGGCTCGACGCAACTCATCGCGACGCAGCGGGTCCGATAGCAACGCATTCACGGTGCGGGCGAGGTCTTGGGCGTCCTCGCTGACGAACATCTGCCCGGCCCGGCCGTCGTCGAGGACCCGGGCGAACGCCTCGAGATTGCTGGCCACCACGGGGGTGCCCGCAGCCATCGCCTCCAGCAGCACGATCCCGAAACTCTCCCCACCGGTGTTGGGCGCCACGTACACGTCAGCACTGGCAAACGCACTGACCTTCTCGGCGTCGCTGACCAGACCCAGGAACCGCAGATGCCCGCGCAGATCCTCGGCCAGGTCCTCAGTGGCCTCCGCTTGATCCCCGGGACCGGCCACCAGGACCTCGACGTCAGGATGATCGGCCACGATCGCCGGTAGCGCCGCCAGGAGGACCTGCAGACCCTTGCGGGGCTCGTCGATGCGGCCGATGAAGAAGATCGTTGGGCCGGTTCGTGGGTACCCCGGAAGGGGAACCGCATCCTCGTAGTCGGCACATGTGACGCCGTTGGGGATCAGCACCGCGTCCCCGCCGAGGTGTTTGACCAGGGTCTGTCGAGCAGCCTCGCTCACTGCGATCCGCGCGGAGATCTTCTCCATCGCGGTCTGGACGAGGTAGTAGGCAGCCGACAGGGCCCGGGAGCGGGTCTGCGAACTGTGCCAGGTCGCCACGATCGGCCCGCGGGCCGCCCAGCACGCCAGAACACTCAACGTCGGAGACGCGGGCTCGTGCACATGCAGGACGTCGAAGTCCCCTTCCTTGATCCACCGGCGAACCCGCGCCGCGGAGACCGGCCCGAAATTGACCTTGGCGACCGAGCCGTTGTATGGCACTGAGACCGGCTTACCCCCGTCGACCACGAAGTCCTCAAGCGGGTACTCGTCGTCGTCGATCGGCGCCAGCACACTCACCTCGTGGCCGAAGCGCTGCAGCGTCAGCGCCTGATCATGCACGTGCGCCTTGACCCCTCCAGGGGAGGTCCAGTCGTACGGGCAGACGATGCCGATCCTCACGGGGCGCGCCGGGGATCGAGGTCCGCGAGGAACACCGGCTGCAACATGTGCCAGTCTGTCGGGTGGTCGGCGATCCCTTCCTGCAATCGCAACGCCATCGACTGGGTGAACGTCCGGGCTGCGTCGATGAAGTCGGCGTCGAAGCGATCGACCCCGACCCACTGGCCGGCTGGCCGTTCGACCGGCGGGAACACATGCACATGTGCACGCGGACCCGTGTAGTACAAGCCGGTCGCCAGCAGCGGGGCTCCCGTGATCAGCGAGATGGCTGCCGGCCCGATGGGCATCTTCGCGGCCTCTCCGAAGAACTCCACCTGCACGCCGTGCCGGCTCAGGTCGCGGTCGGCGAGCAGGGCCAAGAGACCGTTGTCCGAGACCAGATCCACGAGCTGATCGAAGATCCCCTCGGACCCCGCGTGCGGCAGGATCTTCATCCCCACACTGCGTCGGTAGTCCAGGAACTCCTCGTACAGCCGCTCGGGCTTGAGACGCTCGGCAACACTGATGACCTGTGCGAAGTGGATGCTGGCCCAGGCGCCGGTGAGGTCGTAGTTGCCCGCGTGTGGAACGGCGAACACCACTCCTTTGCCCCCGGCCAGAGCGTCGGCAAGGTAGTGGTCGTTGATCGCGCGGTGTCGGTGGGTGATCTCCTCGGCACTCCACGATGGCATCCGGAATGCGTCGCACCAGTACCGCATGTAGGAGCGCATGCCGTCGCGTGAGACCTCCCGCAGGTCGGCCTCGGAGACATCGGGAAGCACCCGCCGCAGATTCTTCTCCAGCTGTTTGACCCCTGAGCCCCGCTGCCGCCAGATCTGGTCGCCGACCTGCTGGAACAACCCGTAGGCGGCCCGCTCCGGCAAGGCCCGCACAACCCGCCAGCCGGTGGAGTAGGCCCAATACGTCACTTCGTCCTGGATGTTCATGCGGTGGCCTGCCGGTAGACGTGGATGAACCTCTGGAAGACCGTCACCACCACCAGCACGGCAAGCACGATCAGCGCGGCGGGAAGGATGTAGGGAACGCCCAGGCCATAGATGAAGGCGGGGACGAGCAGGATCAGCAGCCGTTCGGTGCGCTCGGCGATCCCCACCTTGCAGTCGAGGCCGACACTCTCGGCGCGAGCCCGGGCGTAGGAGATCACGAACCCTCCCACCAGACACACGAAAGCGGCCACTTGCACCCACACCGACTGCGATCGCACCGCCCAGATGAGTACCGAACCGAAGATCACTCCGTCTGCGACGCGGTCCAGCGTCGAGTCCAGGAACGCCCCCCACACCCCGGTCCGGCCCTGAAGCCGCGCCATGGTCCCATCCAGCATGTCGGAGAAAACGAACAGGACCATGATCAGGATTCCGGGGACGAAACGGCCGTCGGGGAAGAAGTAGGCTGCGGCAGCGCTCACCCCGGCGGTACCGATGATCGTGACCGCGTCCGGTGACAGACCGATCTTCAACAGACCTTTGGCCACCGGCTGCACGACCTTGCCCACGGCACCGCGCGCATTGGTCTGGTTCAGCATGCGCAAATACCTCCGGGGCGGCGACGGGCTATCGACTCATGCTATTAGTCAGCCCGTGGGTACATCAGGTTCCGGCACGCCAACCGTCGCGCTGGTCTTCGGCCTCGACAACGCCGTGGTGCGCTGGCTGACGCTGCGAATGCGTGACGAGGGCATCGCTGCAGTCTCGATGCCGGCGGATCTCCCCCCATCCGCGGCACAGGCGATCTGCTCGGCTGCCGATGCCGGAGTCCACGTCGTGAGCGCACGATCCGGCATGGACGGATCCTTCCTGGAGTACTGGCAGTTGCTGGCGGAGGCGGGCAAGTCACGCCTGGTCGCCGTTCATGACCTGCTGCCCACAGCACTGGACATCAACGAGACCGCTGCCATCGCCAGCCGCGTGCTGGAAGAGGATGTGTTGCCAGCCACCTTCCCCTTACTCGATGACGACGAGTCGGTGGTCGGGGTTCTGGACGCGATCACCGGCCAGCAGTCCTTTCCCGACGGTACGACCGAGCCTCCCCGCGACGACTTCACCGAGGCCGTGGCGATGGAGACCAACTCGTTGTTCGATGAGGCCGACGCCGTCGGCAGCACGCCGCAGGAGGCGCTGGCCGACGGCGCACTGGCGATGGCTGTGACGGTGGACGTGCGCAGTGGAGCGGGTGTCTCGTGGTTGGCAGCGCGTCTACCGTCCCGCACCGAACCGGCGGCCACGACCGTGCTCCCAGCAGATGGCAACGACGCCGTTGTGCTCACGGCAGGTCCTGATGGACTAGCCGTGGGGCCGGTGCTGGTCGTACAGGCCACCAGCACCTCCTCAGCGCATGTGACGTCGATGGCGGACCTGCTCGTGCCCGGCCTCAAGGACAGACTCGAACCCGGCGCATCGGCCTCCGCGCTGATGACTCCGCGGCCAGCGCTGGGCGCTCTGTTGTTCCAGGACCAACCCGGCTAGACAGCAGCCGCAGCTACTGCGAGGGCCACGACTGTTCCAGCAGTTCCCGCGTCTCCTCCAACAGTGCTGGCATCGTTTTGGTCCCGCCGACGACGGTGATGAAGTTGGTGTCGCCACCCCACCGAGGAACGACGTGCTGGTGCAGATGGCCCGCGATGCCCGCACCGCCGATCGAGCCCTGGTTCATGCCGATGTTGAACCCCTGCGGTCCGGCCACTGAGCGCATGGCGGTCATCGCCTGTTGGGTCAGGTGCGAGAACTCCTCGATCTCGGCGGGCGTCAACTGGGTGTAGTCGGGGATGTGCCGATACGGACAGATCAGCATGTGCCCCGGGTTGTACGGGTAGAGGTTCAGCACCACGTAGGCCAACGTCCCGCGGCGCACGATCAATGCCGCGGCATCGTCGAGGCCTGGCACCCGGCAGAACGGGCAGTCATCGCCGGC
>JALOLM010000103.1 GCA_025455985.1 Candidatus Nanopelagicales bacterium
GTGATCAGGCCCTGGGACACGAGGATGTCTCCGAGCTGCTTCATACTCCGCGCACCCCCTTGATGAGGGCGGTGAGCAGGTCGTCCTCAGCCGGCTGCGACTGCGGCTGGACAGCCACGCCAGCCCCCTCCCCCTCGATCACCGTGAACCGTGGATGCGGTTCGGGTTGCTGGGGGCTGGCGTGTTCAAGGGCGGACAGCATGGCCAGGCGCTGCTCTACCGCACCCAGAGTGCCGGTCAGAGGAGCAGCACAACCTGAATCCATCAGGTCCGCGAGATCCACGACGGTGCCGATCTCGCCATGGCCGGAGGCCTCGATGAGATCGATGACGGTGCGGTGGCCGTCGATCAGTGCGTGCAGCCCCGAGGTGGGACGGGACAGGGCCCGGATACACGGCCATCACGGTTCTGGGCCCGCCCAGCGCATCGGAGGCCGGCCGCCATCGTTGCAGCAGGTGACTGATCTGCGGACCGATTTCGGTCAGGGGGAAACCTCGCCCGAGGTCATCGGGAAGGTCCTGCACGCGGTCGGCGGAAAAGCTGCCTGACCGCCAATGGGTCAAGGCCGCCAGTGCGCTGACGATGTGTGCGCGCACCATGGGCTCGACTTCTGACGTCTCCACTTTGTGGCTATCGACCAAAGCGCGAACCAACCCAAGCCCGTTGTCGTTGGCGTGGCGCAACGCCTCAGCCAGGCTCGTGGTCCCGACCGCACCTTCGACTACCAGTCGCCGCGCTAGATCCTGCCGGGCTTCGTCGGCTGACACCGACACCACCTCCCGGTCACGCAGCGCGACATGGGCGTGTTTGGGCCCGGAACTGACGCTGATCAACCACTGCCCCGGCTTGCGGCCCACCAGGCCCAGGAGATCCTGGACCCGGAAGGCTTCGAGCGACCCGGACAGAAGCATGGGCTACACCGGCGGCGGCAACTGGAAGGCGGGTCCCATCGGCGGTGGCAAGTCGATCGCGGGTCCCATCGGCGCCGGCAGATCTGCCAGGTCGAACGAGCCGCCGGTGCCAGATTCGGGCATCTCGAAGGTGACCGGCACTTCAGCGTCGGGGGCGGGGAGGTCGAACATCGCCTTGTGTTCCAGGGGCGCAGGAGCGTCCCAGGCGGACAGGTCTTCAGCCTGCGTGTCCCCCGCCGACGGCATCTCAAGGCTCTCGATATCTTCGGTGCCGACAGAGGCGAAGATATCGGCCGAGGGCGCGCCGAAGGTCTCCGGCTCCTCGCCCCACTGGATTTCGGGCCCAGCGTCGGTCACGGTCACGAGGCTGTCATCGGCAGAACCAGCGGCCACGTCAAGCGCCTCTTCCCCGAAGGTTCCCTCGGGGAAACTGCCGGTCACCACAGACCACTCGGGGTCTAGGGCGTCATCGCCGTCGAGGTCGATCGGGCCGGCGGTGAGGGCCGTGCGTTGCCCCATCGGGAAGGCCTCAGCGATCTCACGCGCCTCGTAGCGCAGAAGCCCAATAGGAACTCCCGGGGCCCCAACCACGACCAGCACCCACGGATCCTTGTCGATGACACAAATGCCACTCTCTGCGCCCTCCAGGAACATCTGCGAGGTGGAGGACTGGCCCAGCGCCTTGGACAGCGTCCGGACCTGGACCATCATCCTGACCGCCCCCGCAGCCACTGCATCGTCGTCCACTGCCACGGCCCCCTCGGACGCGATCGCGAATCCGTCCTCAGACACCAGGCCGATCCATTGCACGTCTGGGTGTTCGCTGAGGGCGTCGCCGAGCAGTCGACCGACGATATCGGAGGCGCCAGGATGGGGAACCTCTATGTCAGCCATCGACCTATCCTTTCCACGTGTACGTGTCGAGTATGGCCGAAACGTAGGCGCTCAGGGGTGAGTGGAAGGCAGCGCGGCGCGCATCGCGTCGGTGGGCGCGGGCCGACCCGTCATGAGTTCGACCTGCCGTTCGGCCTGTGCCAGCAGCATCTCGAGCCCGGAGACGATCGAGCCACCACGGGACGACCATTTTTGCGCCAACAGAGTCGGCCACGGTGAGTAAACAACGTCGAGCAGCCAGCCCGGCGAAACGGGGGCATTGGCAGCCAGCGTGTCGGCCACGCCGGACGGGACAGTGGCGATGACCACGTCCGCGTCGAGTCGTGCGACGTCTGAAAAGTCGTGCACCTGCAGGTCGATGCCGATCTGCTCAGCGGTGTGCACAGCGGGTCCGGCCGCCTCCGGCCGACGCGCCAGGATGTCGATCTGCCCAGCCCCGAGCTCGTGCAGCGCGGCCACTGCCGATCGGGCTGTCGCGCCTGCACCAGCGATCGTCGCGGTGAAGCCGGTCTCGGCGCTGAAGCCTGCCCTGCGTAACGCGATGACGATCCCGTCCACATCGGTGTTCAGTGCAGCGCGATGGGGCAGCAGCAGCGTGTTCGCAGAACGGGTCACGCGAGCGGCCCAACTTACATCGTTGGCCAGATCAAGAACAGCCTCTTTGAGCGGCATTGTCAGCGACAGCCCCACCCAGGAATCGTCCAGCCGGTCGACGAAACCGGGCAACTGCTCAACGTTGACCTCAAGACCCCAGTACACCCAGTCCAGACCCAGAGCCTTGTACGCCGCGCGGTGCAGAACCGGCGACAGGCTGTGGGAGATCGGTGATCCCACTACCGCCGCGTTTCGGGTCACCCGTTCTCCGCGATGTAGTCCTCGAACTCTTTCTTGAACGTGAGGAACTCGTCGTAGTCGCTGGTGAACTTGGTGCGACCGGTGTCCGGATTCACCGCCACGAAGTACACCCAGTCGCCCTTCTCCGGTTCCAGTGCAGCCTCCATAGCGGCTTCCCCGGGCTGGTTGATGGGGGTGGGCGGCAGTCCGGTGTTCTCGTAGGTGTTGTACGGGGACTTGGTCCGGATCTGATTGCGCGAGAGGTTGATCTCGGACTTCTTGAGCACGTAGTTCACCGTCGCGTCGAACTGCAGCGGCATACCAGCGGCGAGACGGTTGTAGACCACTCGGGAGACCTTGCCGTAGTCATCGGGGTGACCCTCGGCCTGCACGAGGCTGGCGATCACCATGACCTCGTACGGTGAGTATCCGGTCTTCTTGGCCCTCTGCACGAACTTCAACGAGTCCGCCGCCTCGTTGTAGCGCGTGAGCATGGCCGCGACGATCTCGCGGGCCGACGCGTCGGGGGGGAACTCGTACGTGGCTGGGAACAGGAAGCCCTCCGGATTGCCGTCGGCGAATTTCGGCAGTCCGAGTTCGTCGGCATTGCGCAGCGCCGCGGCGAACCGAGCGGGCGGGATGTCGGTGGCGGCGGACAGCCGTTTCACCACCTGATCCATGCGCAAGCCCTCGGGGATGACAACTCGGGACACGACACGGTTCGCGGGATCGAGCATGGCATCCACCGCCGCCCGGCCGCTCATACCCTCGGCGAGGGTGTAGTAGCCCGGCGCGATCGTCTGTGCCTGATCATTCGCGGCCGCCGCATTGATGAAGGACTGGGCGCTGGCCACCACCCCGGCATCAGCCAGAGTCACCCCGATGTCCGACAGGGTCTGTCCGGGTACCACCTCGACGACGACCTCGCCACTACCCGTTCCCGAGAAGTCCTCCGCAGAAGCCCCGAATACCCGATCCTTGAGGAACAGCGCCAGCACCCCGGCCAGCACGGCCGCGAAGATCACCACGGCGAACACCACGGCGCCGCGACCCTTCTTCTCCGGGTCCGAGCGGCGCGGCGGCTCCACCTCCATGTTGAGGCCGAGTTCGCTCATGAGCTTCCGTTCAGCAAGGTGCCCGGGGGTTCTCCCGCGACACGTTCGGTGTCCAGCGTTTCCTGCAACATGATGACAGCGGCAGCTTGATCCACAACCGCGCGCCCCTTGCGTGTCGAAACGCCCGCGTCGCGCAGCTGCGTGGTGGCGGCCACCGTGGTGAGCCGTTCGTCCACCAGGCGCAGCGGGGTTCCGGGCATCCGGGCTGCGATGTGGGCGGCCATCTCCCGGGCTCTTTGCGCGGCGGCGTGCTCGCGGCCGTCCAGGGATACCGGCAGCCCGACGATGATCTCCAACGGCTCGTACTCGACCACCAGGCCGACGAGGTCTTCCAGCCAGGCCTTGCGTGCGTCGAGGGTCACTTCAGGAACAGCCAGCGTTCCCGACGCGTCGCTGCGTGCCACCCCGATGCGCACGGAACCGACGTCGACTGCCAGGCGGACCCCGCTGCGCACTACTGCCGCAGACCCTCGACGAAGGAGGTCGCCGCCGCGAAAGCCTGCGGGATGCCCTCCGGCTTGGCCCCTCCCCCTTGGGCTGCATCCTTCTTGCCCCCGCCGCGGCCTTCCACACTCGGCAGGGCCGCGTTGAGCACATCGTTGGCGAACAGCCCTATCTCTTGCGCAGCGGCGTTGACGGTGGCGATGAGGCTGACCCGCCCATCGACCACAGCGGATGCCAGCACCGCGGCCGGCGTGGTCGACCCAGCTTTGCGGACGCCGGTCAGGGCGATCTCCCGCAGTTGTTTGGCATCGGTTCCACTCGGTGCCTGTAGCGTCCACAGCCGCACGGAACCGACCTGCTGGCCGTCACCGATGATCGAGTCGATGTTGGCCATCATGGCCTGCTGCTTGAGTCTGGCGAGTTCGCGTTCTGCGTGCTTGAGCTTCTCCACCGTGGCGCCCACGCGCTCGACCAGGTCCTCCCGCGGGCTCTTCAGCATGCTGCTCAACGCTGAGACCAGCAGATGCTCACGTGCGAGGTATTGATAGGCGTCCGACCCGACCAACGCCTCCACGCGGCGCACACCCGATCCGATCGAACCCTCGGAGATGAACGACACGACTCCCAACTGCCCCGAGCGGTGCGCGTGCGTTCCCCCGCACAGTTCATGTGCCCAGTCACCCACCGAGACGACCCGGACGGTGTCCCCGTACTTCTCCCCGAACAACGCCATCGCGCCCATGTCCAGCGCCTCGGCCTGGCTCATGTAGCGCGCTGTGACTGTCATGTCTTCGAGCAGCAACCGGTTGACCTGCTCCTCCGCGTCGCGCAGCAGGCTGTCGGGGACGGCCTTGGGGAACGGGAAGTCGAAACGCAGCCGGCCCGGGGCGTTCTCAGAACCCATCTGCGTGGCGGTCTCGCCCAGCATCTCCCGGAACGTCTTGTGGATCATGTGGGTGGCGGTGTGGGCCCGCGAGATCGCCCTGCGGCGTTCCACATCGACCTCCCCCACTGCCTGCTGGCCGACAGCCACCTCCCCGTCGATCACGTGCGCCCGATGGACCCACAAACCGGGCACCGGCGTTTGCACGTCATCGACCTGGAGAATCGCCCCATCCAGGCGGATCATTCCGTGATCGCCGAGTTGACCGCCTGCCTCCGCGTAGAACGGACTGCGGTCCAGAATGACCTCGACCTGCTCGCCCACGCTGGCGGATCCCACCGACTCGCCGTCGCGCAGCAGACCCTTCACGCGGCTGTCCGACACCCATTCGTCGTAGCCGGTGAACGCCGTCTGCCCGGCGGACTCCATGACCTGTCGGTATGCCGTCAACGGCGTGACGCCCGCCTTGCGTGCCACGGCATCGGCCTTGGCCCGTTGACGCTGCTCGGTCATCAACTCGGCGAATCCGTCGCGATCCACCTGCAGGCCCTGCTCCGCGGCGAGCTCAAGGGTCAAGTCGATGGGGAATCCGTACGTGTCATGCAATGCGAAGGCATCGGCGCCGGACATTGTCGAACCACCACGTGTCTTGGTGTTGGCCACGGCCGTATCGAAGACCGACGTCCCGGAACGCAACGTCTGCCGGAACGCTTCTTCCTCACCCACGGCCAGCGTTTCGATCCTGCCGGCGTCGCTGAGCAGTCCGGGGTACTGCGGCGACATCGAGGTGATGACGCTGCGGATGAGCTCACCCATGCTCGGCTCGTGCGCCCCGAGCAGGCGCATGTTGAAGACCACCCGTCGCAACAGGCGACGCAGCACGTAGCCGCGGCCTTCATTGCCCGGGAGTACCCCGTCACCGATGAGGAAGGCGCACGTACGGGAGTGGTCGGCCACCACCCGCAGGGCGATGTCGTCGGTGTGGTTGCGACCGTAGGGCCGCCCGGTGATGGCGACCGCGGTGTCGATCGTCGCGCGCGTTGTGTCGATCTCGTAGATGTTGTCGACACCCTGCAGGATCGCGGCCATCCGCTCCAGGCCAAGGCCTGTGTCTATGTTCTTGGCGGGCAGATCGCCGAGGATGGGGAACCCTTCCTTGCCCGGCCCCTCTCCGCGTTCGGACTGCATGAAGACCAGGTTCCACACTTCGAGGTAGCGGTCTTCATCGACGACCGGGCCACCTTCGGGACCGTATTCCGGGCCGCGGTCGTAGTAGATCTCGCTGCAGGGTCCACACGGCCCTGGCACCCCCATCGACCAGTAGTTGTCAGCCATACCGCGGCGCTGGATGCGCTCGGCGGGCAGACCGACGAGTTCTTGCCACAGCCGGGCGGCCTCGTCGTCGTCCTCATACACCGTGACCCACAGCCGGTCCTCGGGGAAGCCGTACCCACCATCGGCCTGTGGCCTGGTGAGCAAGTCCCACGCCATCGGGATGGCGCCTTCTTTGAAGTAGTCGCCAAACGAGAAGTTGCCGCACATCTGGAAGAAGGATGCGTGACGGGTGGTTTTACCGACCTCTTCGATGTCGAGGGTCCGCACGACCTTCTGAACGCTGGTCGCGCGCTTGAACGGGGGCACCGCCTCGCCCAGGAAGTACGGCTTGAAAGGCACCATCCCGGCGTTGACGAACAACAGTGTCGGGTCGTTGAGCAACAAGGACGCGCTGGGGACCACGGTGTGGTCGCGTTCCTCGAAGAACGCCAAGAAGCGTCGTCGGATTTCGGCAGACTCCATAGGGGTCAGCCTAGTTGCAGGCGCGGCGCGCTACCCGCGGGCGGCGGTGGGCGCCTTCCGGATGTCCACGACGTTGCCCTGATCCTCGTCGGACGACAGAGCGGCGAGGTAGCGAGCAGAGGCCGCCACGTTGGAGGCGGTGCGTGCCACCTTGGTCAAGTTCTCGCGCAGCGAGCGTTCCCGGACACCGGTGATGGCCTGCGTGCCTTTGCGGTAGACGACGATGCCACCGGCGGCCCCGACCCCGACCCAGAAGATTCGACTCATCGGCCCAGTGTAGGCGCCGACGGCTTCTTTGCACGCCACGTCGAGCGTGCGTAATTTCTGTCGCCGGCAGCGACGAATCTTACGCACGCCTCGTTGATCACTCCGGATCCTCACCCGCGAAAGCCCGCCGGAGCCGTTCGACCGCGGCTGCAGCCCGGGCCTCGGCACCATGCTGACTGGGCCGGTAGTACTCCCGGTTGACGATGGGTTCGCCCACGTACCGGACAGGCACGAACCCGCCCTCGTCGTGCGGATACCGGTAACCCTTGCCGGCGCCCGTG
>JALOLM010000104.1 GCA_025455985.1 Candidatus Nanopelagicales bacterium
GCGGGTCGAGCTAGGGTTCGGTGTGTGACGTGCCGTGAACCGGCGGGGCGGCGTCGTTCACCTGTGCCTGGCGGGCGACGACGGCCTCCTTGGTGACGTTGAAGACCTTCAGGTCCTGGCTGACCGCCACCGGCCCGGTGTAACTGGCGTGAACCTCCTCGAACACGGCGTCGGTGCCGGGTGTCACGTCGAGGTGCCACAGGGCCCCCATACGCGGACGGGTCATGTCGAGGATCTTTCCCATCTGCACGGGGATCGTGTGGGCGAGGCTTGTGATCTGCAGGGCGGTTTCGAGTGGCAATCCCGTGACAGCGGCGAAGACAGCCGGGGACTGGAAGCACTCGTGGATGAGCAGGTCGGCACCCTCCGCTGCCTCCACCACGTGCTTGCAGGGTCGTGTGTCCCCGGAGAAGACCACCTTGAGCCCGGCGTACTCGACCGCGTAGCCGACCGCGCCGTTGAGCCCGTGGATCGCCGGGAAGCACGAGACGGTGACGCCGTTGCGTTCGTAGACGACCTCCGGCCGGTCGTAGGGGATCTCATAACCGACCATGTCGAAGCCGGACGTGGGACGGACCCCTTGGAGCGAAGCCCGGTCCCAGGCCATCACTTTGCCCATGTGCTTGACGAAGGAGGCGAGCCCGAGGTCCGGATCCTCGTTACCTCCGCCCCAGATCTCGATCGGGTCGATACGTCCGGACTTGGCCAGGCTGCCCACGAGCCCGGGGATGTCACCGATGTGATCGGCGTGCAGATGCGACAGGAAGACCTTGGTGGTGGCCTCCACCGGCAGCATCAAGGCCGTGAAGTTCGCCAGGGAACCCGAACCGAGGTCGAAGAAGAAGAAGTCCTTCTCGGGGTTGCCCACCTCGATGAGCAGCGATCCCGACGCCTGACTGCGCCTGATCCACGGGTCGCCACTACCGAGCACGGTGACCCTGATCTCCCCCGGGTTCACGCTCTCGGCCCCCGGAACGAACATCGGTGCCAGCGACGTTGACGGCGTGCCCACCACGGGTGTCCGGGTCAGCGGCTGCGTCCCGCCCAGATACGCGGGGATGAGTGCCGAGTCGGCGGAGGCCGATGGCGTGGCAGGATGCACCCGGTCGCCGACACCCGTGGGTCCGGTTGTGGTCGTGCTCATCGTTTCCTCCCTCGTCCCCTGCCGATTCCGCGCGGGCGTGCGAGCGGACCGGCCGCATGTGCCGTCAGTCTCCTCGCTCCCACCTCGGCTGGCCATCCTCCGGTGTGGGGGAACTGCGAGCGGGGCTCAGTGCTCCCCCGCTTCGGGGTGATTCTGGCCGGGAGAGGGCAGCGGACACTGGGAATCGGTCAGCCGTGTTCACTTTGAAAGTGAGGGGAGAGCCGAATGATCTGGGCAATTCTGGCTTTCCTGGGAGTGCCGCTGTGGCTGTGCGCCCTCGGGATACTCGCACTGGTACTGCGGAACAGGTCGCTGCGGCAACGGGAGGGCAACATCCCGATACGGGTCCAGCGTGTGCCTGGTAAGAACCGTTGGACGCGTGGGCATGGCGTGTGGGTCTCGGACGTGTTCGCGTGGCGCGGCTGTCCAGCGGCGTGGCGCGAGGACCTCCTGCACGTGATCGGAGCGCAGGTGGGCACGCTGGCATCCGCGGCGGCGAAGAAACTACGCCGGCTGGGGGACAGCCCTGCCGTGGTCACGCTTACCCCGGAAGGCCGCGAGCCGATCCGCGTGGCGGTCGCTTCGGAGAGCATGACGACGCTGCTGGGTCCCTTCGTGCCCAGCCCCCCGGCCGGCTGAGTTTCGAGTGCCGAAGAGCAACCGATAGGAAGGGTCTGTTGCACATCTCGGCTCGGAACCTCTTGCAGTATGGGGAACTGGATCCACGACATTGAGCACGATGCTGCGCATCTAAGGCTCCCTCGAGGCGTGTTCGACAAGAACGTGCGGCCGGGTGAGATCGAACTCGTTGCGTGACTTGTGGAGTCTCGCGAGTCTTCGCAGAGCAAGAGCCGACGCGCAGTCGTGGCCTCCTGTCGTGTGAGCAGGACACGTCACCGACGACCTTCACTCCAGCAGTCGCATCTCCAGGTCGAACGCCAAAGCGACCGCCCGTGCCAACTGCAGTTCCTGCTCCGGGTTCAAGAAGCCGATCGTGCGTCCGAGAAGGGATGCCGGGATCGTGATCACGTTGTCCACCGAGATGGCGCCGTCACGGTCCAACCCATTGACCCGGCCGACCGGCACCTCGCTCGACAGCCCTTTCACCGTTGTGGTGATGGGGGCCACCGTGACCTTGGTCATGGCTGCGCGAGCCGCGTCGCGCGTCATGATGACGACCGGTCGCGTCTTGTCGAGGTTCGCAAGGCAGATCTCGCGCACGGCTCGTCAGTCATCCGTCGTCACGTGCGCGACAGACCACGCCACGAGATCGTCCAGATCATCCGCGGGGCCCTCTGCGCGGAGTATCTCCGCGTCGTTCCTTGCGATCTGTCGTCGCATCTCCCTTTCCAGCGCGGATGCCACAAGGGCTGCCCTACTGGTAGCGCGCCCGGCCGCCACGCTGCGATCCAAGAACGCGACCATCTCATCGGGGAGGCGTATGGCGATCTGAGTGCTCACGCACACAGCATACCTGTATGCATCCCATATCGGGATTAGTCACGCCCTTGGTGCTCGGGCGGTCGGGTACTCAAGGTCGGTCTCCGGGTCGACACTCCGTCATGCGGCGCACAGTCGGCGTGCGACGGACGATCTGGGTCCGCGGTCGGGCCGAAGATGCTCTCCACCCACGAGGCGAGAGGATCCCTCGTGGGACTCCTGGCCGGTGTACCGGACGAACGTCACCAACTCATTCCCGAGGCCGACCCGCAGTTCCTCTCCAACTCGTGGCGCTTGCGAGGGTGGCCAAAGCGTTCATCGGGTATTAACGGTCGCTCAAGGCACCATCGCCACTTCGCGTGAGGTACTTGGTGACTTCCAAAGCGACGCGTCAACCCAGGCAGGACGCGGCAGCCAGCGAATCCCTCCTACTCTTGCAGGATGGCAGTTCTGCGGATGGACAACGTCGCGATCGTGGTCGAGGATCTGGACGCGGCCATCGCCTTCTTCGCCGAACTCGGATTGCAGCTCCAGGGACGATCCCCGATTGAAGGCGCCTTCGCCGACCATGCCGTAGGGCTTTCGGGGGTCCGCAGCGAGATCGCCATGATGCGCACCCCGGACGGGCACGGGCGCCTGGAACTCACCAAATACCTCCATCCGCGGATGATTCCCGCGACTCCAGTGCCGGCGAACACGCAAGGCCTGCACCGGATCATGTTCGCCGTCGATGACATCGATGACACGATCGAGCGGCTGCGCGCGCACGGAGGACGGGTATTGGACCGAGTCGCCCAGTACGAGGACCTGTACCGGCTGTGCTACATGCGAGGTCCGAGCGGGATCATCGTGGCACTGGCTGAGGAGATCAGCTAGCCGACGAAGGCCCAATGGGTGTGGCCACGGCACGCTTCGTCGCCTGATCCGTGACGCCCATGTGCCGTGATCACGGCGCACCCCATTCGTCCCACCCGTAACTCTTGCGACGCCACGGTCGCACGCATGAACAAGGCGGCTCCTCGTCGAAGTCCCATGGGCTCGATGCCTGTGGTCTCGTGTCGTGCCAGGACACCAGAGTCACCCGGGTGCTCGGCGGCAGGTCCATGAGAGGCCTGGCCGCCTCGAAGCGTCGGCAGGCCCCTTCCTCGGAGACCTTCTTTGGCCCCTCATAGAACACCGGCCCGTGGGGACCGACGATGAGATTCGGCTCGTGAGCCGTCAGGCTGAATCCGAGGTCGAGGCTGCCCACCGCTGCCTCATCGGCGGCATCGAACAGACCGTGACTCTGCCATAGCGGCGACTGATAGGTCATAGACCAGAAGACGCCAATAGTGGTGAAGAAGCGGGGAATCCGCGCCCACCATTGGCCGCCCTTCTTCTGCACGCCGGAGATCTCGCAGCTGGCCAGCGCGGAATCGGGCAGCAATGCGTACGGTCCCAGTTGTTCGCGAAGCCACTCTGTCGGCCACACGCAGCGAACGAATCGGCCGAAGCCATACTCGGTGGTCGGATCCTGCCGATGTTCGCTCGCGATCGCGTGCCACCCCGAGCGCGCATGCTCACCACTCGCGCTCAAGGGAATCGACGTATCGGCGGGTGGCTGGCTGGACGTCTGTATCAGTGAGTTCATCAGGGGGGTCGGGTCGTCGCTGAAGACGAGGCCTTGGAAGTGCATGAACGTGTCCAGTCCTACTCGGTGTACGTGATGCTGCGGATCGAGGTCTCGGGTGGGAGTTTGCGCAGGGCCGACAGAACGCGCCCCGCGCTCAAGAAGCAGGACACGTTGTAGAACCTTGGGTTCGGATGAACGCGGGTCAGCAGCAGCGGACCGTCCGGGCCGATGAGCAGGCTGGGTTTGATCTCGTGGTTGTGGCCGGTGTAGTTCCTCAGGTCCAGATCGCCGAGTGTCGCAGCAGCAGCTTCGCGCTTGCCTTTGAGGCGCAGGGGTTGCGACTCGCTGGAGGCCCAACTCGTGGCAACCGTTGTGAAATACCGCGGAACCTTGGCCATGAATACGCCCTCCCGGGTCTTCGTATGGGAGGCCAGGGCCTTCGTGTGCGTGAGTGTTCCGGGATAGGCCAGGGCGTGCGGTCCGACCGCTTCCATGATCGTGTCAGCCGGAAGCGCGAACTCCAGCCATTGCTCACCGCCGCGGGTGCGAAACGCCCACGCTGAGCGGTATCTCGGCATTCGGTGGGGGTGGGCGGCAGCGGTGCTCTCCAGCGGGACCCAGATCTCCGCTGGGGGATAGCCCGCGGGAGCTGTCAGTGAATCGAGAATGCTGTCGGCGACGTCGCCGATGAGCCATGCGGTGCGGTGCATGACTTCAGGCAATTGCGTCTGGGCCGGGTCGTGGGTCTGAACGACGGATCTGTGGATGGGGGGCGTGCTCGTCCCAAGCGGGACGCGGGTGTCACTCTCTGTCGCGCTGGGGAAGCCGTCTGCGCCGGCTCGATTGGCTCATCTCCGCTGCGCCGGTGACGCACAGGTCCGAGGGGTGCGCTGCCTACTGTGGTCCCATGCAGCCGACCGACGACCCGAACGCCGAGCTCTCTCGCAGACTGCAGGAGGCCATGGTGGGGATGGACTCCGCGCAGATCTCTGACCTCGCGCGTCAGTTACTGGATCGCGGCGCTCGAATCGCCCGCGCGCATGCGCGCCCCGAGTTGCGGCGTCCTCCGTTTGGACAACCGGGCGTGCTGCGGGTGCGGGCGGAACTGGCCGAGTCGGATCCACTGATCTGGCGCACGCTCGACGTGCGCAACGACATCTCCTTGGTCACGATGCACCGCGCGCTGCAGGCTGCGTTCTCCTGGCAGGACTACCACTTGTACCGGTTCGCGCTGGGTGGCGACCCGTTCGACGTGACGAGTCAGGTGTTCCTGTGTGCGCAGGACCTCGAAGAGGGCGCGATCGAGGATCAGGGTGGCGTCCCTGTTGAGCAGGTGCGGATCGATGAGTTGCTGCAGCAGCCCGGTGACACAGCGGCCTACATCTACGACTACGGCGACAACTGGGATGTCCTCTTGACGCTGGAGGACGTACAGCCCGCCACTGAGCGGACCCCTGCCCTTGTGGCGGTTGCCGGTGAACGGGCGGCGCCGCCCGAGGACTCGGATGGCGCGGCCGACGCTGCGAGTCTGGCAGTAATCCTCGATGATCCGGAGCGGTTCGACCTCGACGAGATCAACCGGGCGTTGAGCGCAGAAGCCGATGTCCTCTCGATCCAGGCTTTGCAGCCGCGCCTGGTGTACCTACTCGGCGTCCTGCGGCACACGGACGTCGGCAAGGATTGCGTGGCCCGGGCGCAGGCAGTCGTTACGCAGCCCGTGCGGATCGAACCCGCCGAACGGGCAGCAGCTCTGCACGCGTTCCGCTGGTTCCTGGACCGTGCCGCCGCCGGCGGGATCCCGCTGACGAGTGCGGGCTACATGAAACCGGTGGACGTCGAGGCCGCCTCGACGGTGGTTCCGGGGGCACGGGACTGGATCGGCAAGCGCAACCGCGAAGACCTCACCGCTCCCGTGTACGGCTTCCGTCTGCTGCTGCAGGATCTTCGTCTGCTCCGCAAGTTCAAAGGGTCGCTGCTGCTCACCCGGCTGGCTGTGACTGCCCAGCAGGACCCATCACGCCTGTGGGAACTCATCGCCGGTCAGCTCGTGCCGGACGACGGCTTTGAGCGCGACGCAACGCTGCTGCTCATCCTGTTCGCCGCCACGTCGCCGGACGAGTACCTGTCCTTGCGGGGCGTGGCCCAGGCCATGAGCATGCTGGGGTGGCGGTACGCGGACGGCCCGGTCGGCGAGCACCACCTCCGCGACCTGCTCGCCTGGGAGATTCTGTGCAACGTCGGGGAGCAGTCGCAGGAACGAGCCCACGATCGCGGGCCGTTCGTGAGCAGGGCTGCGGCTGCGTTGGCGGTGAGCGCGCTGAGGCCCACCGAGTGATGGGACGCAGCGTGCGCGCGTCAGCACCGGCCAACGGCAGTCGACGACACCGATCACAGGATCAACTCGTCACCGACATTGAGTCGGGTCTCGCGGCCGCGACTGACCGGCCAGAATCGTGTCCTGCAGGTCCTTGAGCGCAGCCCGGTATGCGCTCGCCAGGGACGGGCTCGGCGGCTCTCCGAGGGAGCCCAACGTCGACAGACGGAATGCGCCGGGGCAGGTGATCTGATTGCGACAGCCCAGTGGTCCTCCGGTCGTGCGGAGGCGAGAAGGGACTGCTGGCCAGGGGGTGCATTTTTCGAGTGTTGCTGCTCTCGGTGCCGACCGCCTGGTCAGGCGGCGGTGCTGGTATGTCGTCTCGCCGGTACGGCGATGCGCCGCCCGGGGGTGTCGGGGTCGTCGATCAGTACCGCCCGGCCGAGGTGGACCATCCGGTGGTGGTAAGCGCACAGCAGAACCATATTTCCGATATCAGTCGGCCCGCCGTCGCGCCAGTCGATGACGTGGTGGGCGTGGCTCCTGCGTGCCGGCCGGGTGCAGCCGCGGTAGACGCAGCCGCCGTCGCGCACCCGCAGGGCCGCGCGCTGGGCGGGGGTGGCGAAGCGACTGGTCATGCCCACCGCC
>JALOLM010000105.1 GCA_025455985.1 Candidatus Nanopelagicales bacterium
ATCCCGCCGACCGGTGAGCTGGAGATCGATCAGCCGCGGGTCTACTTCGGTGAGAAGTCCCCGCCGTACTCGATCGTGGGCGGCCCCGGTGGACCCCGGGAACTCGACTACCCCGACGACACCAGCCCCTCAGGTCAGCGCAACAACACCTATGAGGGCAGCGGAGGCGTCGACGTCGGCTCGCCCTTGAACCGGTTGATGTACGCCGCGAAGTTCTCGGAACCCAACATCCTGCTCTCCAGCCTGATCGGCCCGGACTCGAAGATCCTCTACGACCGGGATCCCCTGACCCGGGTCAGGAGTGTCGCGCCGTGGATGCGTCTGGACTCCGACCCGTACCCGGCGGTTGTTGAAGGTCGCATCGTTTGGCTGGTGGATGGCTACACGTCCTCGGACTCCTACCCGTATTCCGCCCGCCTGCGCTGGTCGGATGCGATCAGCGATTCGCTGACGGTGCGCCGCCAGGTCAACGTCGAGCAGGACTACGTGAACTACGTGCGCAACAGCGTCAAGGCCGTGGTCGACGCCTACGACGGCACTGTCACGTTGTACGCCTGGGACGCCTCCGACCCGATCCTGCAGGCCTGGCAGAAGTCCTTCCCGGACACGCTCAAGCCCGCCAGCGAGATGCCTGCGGAGTTGCAGGCACACGTGCGCTACCCCGAGGACATCTTCAAGGCCCAGCGCACGGTCTACAGCCGGTACCACGTCACCGACCCCGGGTCGTTCTACTCCGGCCAGGACTTCTGGTACATCCCGACCGACCCCACGCAGCAGGCCGCCGGCAAGCCGCAGCCGCCGTACTACTTGACCCTGCGCATGCCTGATCAGGTGTCGCAGGAGTTCGCGCTGACCACTACGTTCTCGCCGGTGCGACGCCAGACACTGGCCGCATTCATGAGCGCCAGTTCGGAGCCCGGGCCGGGATATGGCCGATTGCGGGTCCTGCAACTCCCGCGCAACAGCGTGGTCCCCGGGCCCCTGCAGGTCCAGAACACGTTCGAGTCGGATCCGGACGTCGCCACCCAGTTGTCCTTGTTGCGCCGCGGGGGCTCAGAGGTCGAATTGGGTAACCTGCTGTCGCTCCCGGTGGCCGGCGGGTTCCTTTACGTCGAACCGGTCTACGTCCGGGCCAGCCAGGACGGGTATCCGCTGCTGCGCCGCGTGCTGGTCTCGTTCGGCACCCAGGTCGCGTTCGAGCGCAATCTGTCCGACGCCTTGGCCGTCGTGCTCGGCACCGCGGTCGAGGAGGAGCAGGACCAAGGCAAGGGCGACAAGAGCCAGTCGACGCCCGAACAGCGGCTATCCAAGGCACTGGCCGATGCAGACGCAGCGCTGAAGGCCGCCGAAGAGGCGCTGCAGGAGGGCGACTTCACGGCGTACGGCAAGGCTCAGGAGGAGCTCGAGGACGCGATCAGCCGTGCGATCGAGGCCCAGCGGGCGCTGGCCAAGACGAGTGAGGACGTCGAGCCGCTGCCGGAGGACACGCCTTCGCCTGATGACTCGGCCTCGCCGGAGGCTTTGCCCAGCGAGTCCCCGGTCCCGCTGGAACTCGACACCGCAGCCCCGGTGGAGCCGGAAGCGGCGTAGTCTGCGCCTCCGCCGGAATAGTTGTACCCTCAACTATGTTGCTCCCGGTACAAGGAGGTCACAATGCCCGCTATCACAGTTGACGACGTCACGGTCTTGCCGCGTGTCGGTTCGGTCGCCTCGCAACCCCGGGAGGTCATGTCCATCACCACGGCCCCGCGTGGTTTCGAGGGTGAGGGTTTCCCGGTGCACCGCGCGTTCGCCGGCGTACCGCTGGAGTGGCTCGATCCGTTCATCCACATGGACCAGATGGGTGAGGTGGAGTACGCGGCTGGCGAGCCGAAGGGCACGCCCTGGCATCCCCACCGCGGCTTCGAGACGGTGACCTACATCATGGACGGCACGTTCGAGCACGCCGACTCGCACGGCGGTGGCGGCCTGATCACCAACGGTGACACCCAATGGATGACCGCCGGCTCCGGGTTGCTGCACATCGAGCGGCCGCCGGAGGACCTTGTCGCATCGGGTGGGCTGTTCCACGGGGTGCAGCTGTGGGTGAACCTCCCGCGCGCTCAGAAGATGGCCGCGCCGAAGTACCAGGATCTGCGGGCCGGCGATGTGGGTCTTGCCACTACGGCCGACGCCGGGGCGTTGATCAGGGTCATCGCCGGCGAGGTCGGCGGCATCAGCGGTCCGGGAATCACGACCTCACCGATATCCATGGCGCATGTTTCGGTGTCCCGCGGCGCTGGGGTCCGGTTGCCGTGGCGCGCCGACTTCAATGCGCTGCTCTATGTGCTGGCCGGCAGGGGTCACGTCAACGGGACCCCCATCCGCGATGGCCAGTTGGCAGTGTTCGGCCCGGGCGATGAACTCGTGTTCGGCGCCGACGCGTCACAGGACTCCCGGACCAACGACATGGAGGTGCTGCTGCTCGGCGGGGCGCCCATCCGCGAGCCCATCGCGTGGGCTGGCCCGTTCGTGATGAACACCAAGGCCGAGGTGTTGCAGGCCTACGAGGACTTCCAGGCCGGGCGGCTCGGGACCATCCCCGCACATTGGGGGCTCGGGGGCGTATCCGGCTGAGTCCGGACCGACGGTTTTCGGACATCGAACCGCGGGCAGTTCTGGGTGGCCAGCGGCGCTACGGTTTGGCCGCGTGCTCGAGTTTCTCGACCTCGCGTTTGGCCCACGAGACCAAGCGCCCGGCGTGCCGCTCCAGATAGGAGGGCACGAGCCGCTGGACCCACCAGGCGAGCCGCGCTCTCTGAGGCGTCACGATCAGGGACCGGTTCGCCTCGATGCCGGCGACGAGGTCCGCGGCGAGGTCGTCCACCGGATAGATGCTGCCCGTGGCCTTGGTCAACAACTCGCGCGCCGAGACACCTTCGTTGGCTGGCAGATCTGCCGGTCCCGTGCTGTCCAGGATCGGGGTCTCGGTCGGACCCGGGCACAGCGCTGTCACCCGGATCCCGTGCACAGCAGCCTCGGGACGCAGGCTCAGTGACAGCCCCACGACGGCATGTTTGGTCATGGCGTAGGGCGCGAGCAGGGGGCTGGGGACCAGGCCGGCAAGCGATGCGGTGTTGACGATGTGGCCGTCGCCCTGCCGGATCATGTGCGGGTACACCGCCCGGATCCCATTGACGACGCCCATGATGTTGATGTCCACCACGCGCTGCCAGTGCTCGAGCGTAAGGTCTTCGATCGGTCCACCGACACCTATACCGGCGTTGTTGAAGACCAGATCGATGCGTCCGTGGTCGGCCACGACCCGGTCGACGAGAGCGTTGAACGCCTGTGCGTCGCGCACGTCGAGCGCAGCTGACTCGGCCTTGCCGCCGGATGCGACGATCTGCGCGGCGACAGAGTCAGCGGCGTCGGAGTTGATGTCGGCGAGAATGACGGTGTCGCCGTTGCGGGCCATGAGCGTGCCGGTCGCAGCGCCGATACCGGAGCCGCCTCCTGTGATGAGTGCGATTGCCATGAACCCAACCTACGACCGAAGCCCTCGTCGCGTGGCCTAGTCGTACCCTTGGGGACCGTGGACTCCTATGAAGTGAACCGCCGCAATTGGGACGAGCGGGTTGCGCTGCACGCGACATCGCCGGAGTACGGCCTCGAGCGCTTCCGGCAGGACCCCACGCACATCAGCGACGTGGTGCGCTTCGATCTCCCGCGCCTCGGCGACATCCGGGGGCTGACCGGGGTGCATCTGCAGTGTCACATCGGGACGGACACCGTCTCACTGGCGCGATTGGGCGCAAAGATGACGGGTTTGGACTTCTCGGCGCCGGCATTGACGGTCGCCACCGAGCTCGCCCGCGACATCGCAGCGGATGCTCACTTCGTGCAGGCGATGGTCTATGACGCCCCCACCGTGCTGGGCCGCGAGCGTTTCGACCTCGTGTTCACCGGTATCGGGGCGCTGTGCTGGCTGCCGGACATCGACCGCTGGGCGCAGGTCGTGGCCGACCTGCTCGTGCCAGGGGGCCGGTTGTTCCTGCGCGAGGCCCACCCCATGTTCTGGACGCTGGATTACGAAACCGAGGACCGACTCGTCATCGACTACCCGTACTTCACGACCGCGGCGCCCATTGTGGAGTCCGAGGAGCAGACCTACGTCGCCACCGACGATGGGCTGACTCTTCGCAACAGCACCACCCACAGCTGGAACCACGGCCTCGGGGAGATCATCACCGGACTGCTGGACCACGGTTTGCGGCTCACGGCGTTCGTCGAGCACGACAGCGTCCCGTGGAATCCGATGCCGGCGCAGATGGTCGCCCGACACGGCGAGTGGGTGCTGCGCGAGCGCCCGGAGCGCCTCCCGATGACCTACACGCTGCAGGCTGTCAAGCAGGCCTGACGCCCGTCAGGCCAGGGAGAACTCGGCACGCCGCTCCACCGGCACCAGGTCGAGGTCCTGCGGGTGCTTGCGCAAGTACGCCTGGACATAGGGGCACTGCGGGAGCAGTCGCAGATTCTTGGTGCGCAAGTCCGCCAGAACGTACGCGACGAGGCGTCCAGCCAGTCCGCGGCCCGCGAAGTCATCGAGTACCACCGTGTGGGTCACGGTGACGAGATCGTCATCCCGGCGGTAGGAAAGGTGCCCCGCCGCACTCGTGCCCACACTGAGTGCGTACCGGCGGGCATGCGGCTCATCCACGATCGCAATGTTGTCCACGACACCATCCTCGGCCACATCAGTGACCTGCGCGCCCCCTGCCCTGGGCGGGTTCGACCGAGGGCTTGCGCTCGATCGGTGGGTGGGTCCGTGCGACCCATGCGCCGTACATCGAGGACAACGGGGCAGCGCTGATGCCATGTGCAAAAACACTGATGACAACGGTGAGCCCGATCACTGCCGAAAGGGAATCCATCACTGGCGAGTCCGGTCCCAGTTCCTCCAGGGCCAGCAGTCCGAAGACCACGGTCGCCAGGCCGCGGGGACCGAACCAGCCGAGGAACGCCACCGTTGGCCACTTGAACCCCGTGCCGATCAACGACAGGAAGACCGGGATGATGCGCAGGACGGTCAGCACCAGCAGGGCCAGCAGGAGGTACTCCCAGGCGATGCCATCCTCGAAAACGACCAGCGCGATGCCCCCGGCGAAGAACCAGACGACAAAACCGAGCAGGTCCGCGGCGACCTCCAGAAGCTGTGAGGTCTCTTCTTCCTCCTGCAGTGTCACACTGGCCGCGCCGAAGATCAGACCCGCGACGAAGGCGGCGATGAAGACATTGGCCCCGAGGACATCGGCCAATCCGAAGACGAACAGCGGCAGCACGAGGGTGGCGATGTTCCTGCCCCGCCGGCCGCTGAAGTGGTGAGTGCGGGAGCGGTCCATGAGCCAGGCGCTGCTCAGTGCTACCACCACGGCGACCGCGAGTGCCAGCATGACCGGTACGACCCCGACGGCGATGATGCCGGACTGCGGGGCGCCTTCCTCGACAGCCAGCGCTGCAAGAGCCATCAACACGACCGGTGTGGCCAGGCCGTCGTTGAGTCCGGATTCGACATTCAGCCCACGACGGACCCGCATGGGAACTTTGGGGTTCATGATCGTGGGGGCGCCGAGTCCGGCGTCCGTGGGAGTCACTGCGCCTGCCAACAGCCAGGCCCCGGCCACTCCCATCGTGGGCAGCAGTTCGCGGGTCACCAGGAAAGTGGCCACGAGGGCCAGCGGGAACCCGATCAGCAGCAATCGCACAGAGATCCCCGGGTCCTCACGTAGCCGAGCGAGCTTCACCGTCGATGCGTCGTGGAACAGCACGATGACCAGCGTGAGCTCTGCCACTATGTGGACTGCGGCGGTGTCGATGTCGAGCTCGGTGACGGAGAAGACCACCATCCCGGCGATCACGCTCAGCATGGGCATCGTGATGTTCGCCGCGTTGAGCCGCCTGGCGGCCAAGGCGTAGAGCAGGGCCAGTCCGGTCATTACCGCGATCGCTGTTGCCACGGCCGTGATTCTAGAGGTTCACGGTCTTCACCGGTGGACTTACAGCCAGTCGTACCACCCAGGGTGTGCCGCGACGCATTACCCTTGGGCCTTGTGCGCTGGATCATCGCGATCGTTCTGGGCTTGGGTCTGTTCGCAGGCTGCGGGACGGGCTCGTTCAGCAATGCCGTATCCGTGGCGGTGACGACACCACAGCAAGTCAGCGTGTTCGATCCCCAAGTGGGCGACAGTGCCGAATGGGCGGAGAAGACGATGGGGCAAGCGGCGCCTGGTGCCCCTTACACCACAGAGGTCCCGGCGCTTGCCACGAAGTTCTTCTTCGACAGCAGCCCGCCGCCTTCTCTGAATCTTGGCGTGTACTTGCCGTCGGTGACCGAGGACGGCTGGTTTGCCATCAATCTCCCGGCCGTCGTGCCGGGAACCAGGCAACTCGACGCTCCGTTCGTGAAGTGGTACTCCGCTACGCCGACCTCCCAGACCCCCTCCTCTCAGCCGATGGAGATGGAGATCACAGCCGGTCCCAACGGCTGGGTGGTCAACATCCAGCTCACAGGCTCCACATGAGGCTGACCGGGCGGATCGTCTTCGCGATCCGGGCTGCGGCAGAACTTGTGGGCCGCGAAGAGTACGTGCCGTTGGACATCATCGCCGAAGCCCAGGACCTACCCGCCGACTACGTGCGCTCGGCCATGTCGGATCTGCGGCGTGCGGGAATCGTGTCGACGCGCCGTGGCCGCGTCGGTGGCTATCGTCTGGCCCGGCCGGCCGACGCCGTCACGCTGGCCGACATCATCCGTGCGGTGGACGGGCCTTTGACCGTGGTGCAGGGGGAGCGGCCAGACAATCTCGAGTACGCGGGGGCCGCTGCCGGTCTTGAGGATGTGTGGCTGGCGGTCCGAAAGGCTGAGCGCCGCATTCTGGAGTCGGTGACTCTGGCGCATCTGAGTAGCGGTGAGTTGCCGCCCGAGGTTCGCGAGGTCTGACCGACGCCGATCAGGTGCGGATCCTCGTGGCCACGTGGGCCGATGGTGCTGTCCGGATTTTCAGGTGGATCGAACCTTGTGTCGAGGATGCCGCTGTGCAGTTACCGGCAATCGGGCCCTCGTACTTGCCGCGGAGCAGGCGATCACGCGGTGACCGCTCCTTCGTA
>JALOLM010000106.1 GCA_025455985.1 Candidatus Nanopelagicales bacterium
CGTTCTGCGGAACTTCTGCACCTTCGTCTTCTTGCGAGGCTTGCCCTTGGAAACCTGCACTGCCTTGATTCCCGAGCGGTTGTCCTTGGCGCGAACCCTCACAGCCCGGCGCACCGCCAGCAAATCCCCGGGCGGAGCGAAGGACAGCGAGAAGATCTGCGGCACAACAGTGTCCAACACGATGTCGTCGGTGAAGGTCTGGTCATCCCACTCTCCGAACGCTCGATGGAACCTTATGTACACCGTCTTGGGCAGACGTTCGTTTCCCAGCACGACGAGACGCCACGACAGCGGATCTCCACTGGTGAGATCAAACACCCGGGTTCTCGATGGAGCAAAGCCACCATCGTTGGAGACCTTGACCTTATCGACATCCCATCCTCGCCAGCCAAAATGCAGTTGCACCTCAGGGTTGTTGGTGAAATCCGCGCCGTCGTCGATCGAGACACCCGGTTCCCGACCCGGTGGCGAAGCAGGCAACACGGTGTACGTCGTTGTCCAGCTGACTCCTCCGTAATCACCACAGTCGATCTTGAGTGTCGCTGTTCCTGAGTGCGGATATGACAGGACTTCCTCGATTGCGACAGCGTCGGCAGGTCCTTTGCCGTATGCCATCGACTTACTGGGCGCTGACAGGTTGACTGGCCCTTCGCCGGTCACCGTAACCTCGTCAAGTTGGACCCTCTGCGTGCAAGAGAAAGAACCCGGGAGCACGTCCCCTGCGGCGGTGATGTTCCAGTTGGCCGTCGTGTACGAAGACCAGTCGAATCCCTTTGCGCCGTGATGGGGTAGATACCAAAGGGAGGACTTGCTGCCGCCTGTGTTCCCACAGTGCGGCGCCAAGCCCGGGAGAACAACCACACTGGCGCTGAGCAGGCTCCCTGTCACCACACAGTCATCGGCTCCCAAGGCGGGACTCGCCGAAACCAAAGTCGCCATCACTACAGAAGTTGCTGCTGCCGCCGCGACCGCTCGCATTCCCCGTCCCCCTTGAACTCAACTGCGTCGCAGCCTACTCCCCCGTCACCGCCACTAGATGGTCCACGGTCCGGTTGATCCGCGTCAGGTAGGGCAGGTCGAAAGCAGCGCCGAATATCAGCTGCATGCCCACCCGGTCGATAGCCTGAACCCGGAACTCAGCGGCGGCAGCCGCCGCATACAACTCCGGATCCACGTCCAGGCCGTTATCGGACAGCGCTTGCCAGTGGGTCGCCAGCAGGTGCAGCACCTCATCGACTTCCGTGTGGGCATCAAGGGTGAAAGTGAGGAGTTCGGCCACGTCGCGCTGCGGTGTGTTGACGCGGGCCAACTCCCAGTCGAGGACGACGACCTCGCCGGAGCCGCGGAACCCCACATTGCGCTGGTTGAAGTCGTTGTGGACAAGACACGCAGGCATGGCGTCCTTTGCGGGGTGCCACTGATCGATCGTGTCGATGATCGCCAACCGGCTGGCCAGTGTGCCCGCCGGCACGACCTCGGGTAGTCGTTGCGCCGCGTCAGTCAGGATCGACCGCCACAGGTCAGCGTCGGCGGCAAGGGTGGAGGTGCTGGGCCTCTGAATCGTCCACGCGTAGTCACGCCCGACAGTCGCAGCATGAAACGCCGCTGCGCTCTGCAGCGCGGATTCGATGTGCTCGGTCGGCCACCGCTCGATGGCCCCGCTAGCGTCCAGGCCATCAATCGCACCTAGATCTTCGAGCACCAGTGCTGTCTGGCCACCGGCCTCGAACCGCCCGATTTCGTGTGGACGAACATCGACAAGCGCCGGCAGCAGGTACGCCGCCGGTTCACGCACGCCGGTGTCGCTGGTCTCAGCGGCAGCCTGGAACGACCTGTACGGCGCTGGCAGCGAGATGTCCTGCTGCTCGATGATCCATGGGATCAAGGTCTGGCCGATACCCCGGGCGGGGTTGACCTTAACGATGACTCTGCGGTCCGCGACGGTCGCTTTCAGGACGCCGTACAAGTCGTTCGGATCGTCGCCGTACTTGACCGTCAACCACGGCTGACCTGCGTCGTCGGGAATCTGCAGGCTGGGCTCATCGCCGAGCAGTCGGCGCAGACCTTCTACGACGTGTTCTGCCCGCATTCCCGCAGCGTAGATCAGTCCTCGGGGGTCCGCGTGCCGGGCAGCAAGAGCACCGGGCTGGTGACCCCGATCGCGAGCGCCAGCAGAATGCCGGCGGCGGTGATGGCACTTGTGGCTGCCTCAATCAACGGGGCCTGGGCGGAGATCCCGCCATTGTCCGCGACGACGACTGATTCGAGGGCCTTCAAAGCCTGGAAAACATAGAACCCGGGAATCAAGGGCACCACCGCCGCGAACGCGTACACCGGTGAGGCCTCGCCCGTGGCCGGGCCGAGTATGTAGGCGATCACCCCAATGAGCAATGCCGCCAGAAAGGCGGAGACCACAGCGTTGAACTGTTGATCGGCCAAGACGACCGTGACCGACTTGGCCAGAATCGCAAGCAGGGCGATTGGCAGTAACGCCCGGCGGCGGACGTTGAACAGGATCGCGAACCCCAAGGCGGCAGGACCCGCGAAGAGCACGGTCCAGGTCACGCGGCACCCCACAGGCTCAGTGCCGCGAGCAGACCGATAGAGGCACCCACGAAGACGACAGTGCTCATGGTCAAACGCACCAGTCCGTTGAGGTAGTAGCCCGTCAGAAGGTCGGCTGTGCCATTAAGCAGGGGCACTCCAGGTACGAGGTACAGCACACACGCGGCCAAGGCTGCGTTGGGCGTCTCGGTCCAGGACTGCAACGCCAGAACCACTGAGATGCTCAGGAACGCGCAGAACACGCTGAACACGAAGGGTTTGAGGTGATGGGTGATCAGCCAAGCCCGCAGCGTGGCACCAAGACCGCCGGCGATTCCTGCGATGACCATGCCTGCGGGGTCGGCTCCGTAGAGCGCCGCTAGCGATGCCGATCCAACGCCTACCGCAGGCAGCACAACGCCAAGACCGTAGCGCTTGGAGTTGGTCACGATCGTGTCGAGTTCCCCACGTACCTGCTCAGGACTCTTGCCAGCTGAGTCCTTCGCCAGTTCGGACAACTCGGTGAGCTCGGAGAAGTTGATCCCCGCGTTGACCGCGCTCTTGACCGCCGTGCGACTCCAGTCGTTCTTGGTGACCGTCAAGCCCACCAGAGTCGCGGTGATTGCCGGGTCGGCCTTGTCCGCGCCCAGAGCCAGCGCCACTCGCCGCATTGCAGCGTCGGTGCGTGCGGTGTAGCCACCGGCCTTGTGCACCTGCACGCCAACCGCCAGCGCCGACTGCAAGATCTGTTCCAGATCGGCGCGCTCGTCCACGGTGGATCAGGCTAGCGGCTCGGATGGCACGGAGTCCCCCAAGCATGCGCACGCCCAAGTGATACGGGGTCCTGAGGCCGCAGCGCGCCGTGGCATCCTGACTGCATGGATCCTGCAGGCGCCGAACGTGACATCGCCGACGTCCCCGCCGTGGAAGTCGTCTCCACGGTGGCGGTGCACCTGATGACAGCTGCTGCGGTCAAGTGCGGACTGGGTGAGAACCCCGACGACATCGACCTCGACGAAGCCCGGACGCTGATCGAGTCGCTGGCCGGGCTGCTGGTGGCGGCGACCCCCTACCTCGGGTCGTTCCACGCGAGGCCGCTGCGGGACGGGCTGAAATCCCTGCAACTTGCCTTCCGGGAGGCTTCGATCGTCCCGGATGAACCGGGAAAGGGCCCCGGCGAGAAACTCACCGGTCCTGTAGTCGTATCTCCAGCCGGCTGACCCGCGCCTGAACCTGAGGAATGGCGCCGAGAGCCTCGGCCAAGTTCTGCGCTCGTGGCAGATCCGGATCGGCAAGCACGAGGGCGACACCGTCGATCGATGAACCGTCGACTTCGAAGAAGCCTTCAAGCCCGCTGGATGCCAGCGCTTGGGACATCACCTCGGCAACCTCGGGCTCGTCCAAGGGATGACGCCACGGCGACCCCGCGGCCAGCGCCCACAGGCCCGTGCCCGACAAGGCGAAGCGCACCGGCCCGGCCATGTCGATCAGCAGCGCGTCGCAGTCATCCTGCAGTGCGGCCTGCGCTGCCTCGATCCCCGCCACCGGAATGGGCCGAGCGTCCTCGCGCCACGCCTTCACCGAATCCACACCGGTGAAGCAGACGAGAGCCTTGTGCCCAGCATCGTCGGCAATGGTCACCGTCGCCATGTGGCTGTGTTTGTCGCCACCATCGTCATCAAGCTCGTCGAGATTGGCCACGACCGGAACGAGCAACCGCCCATCGAGCAATTGGTCCACAATCGCCCGTCGTGCAGCGAAATCTCGGGGATCGGCGATCAAGGCCCGCAGATGGGGGTCAGCTCCTCCGGTGTCGCCCTGGAAGCGAGTGACCAGCACGTCAGCGCCTTCGAAATCGGTCATCGGCGGGCCAACTCCCGCGCGATCGCGTCGGCCACCGCGGAGGGCAGGTCGCAACCCTCGCCAGCGACGACGTCGACAGCGCCGGCATCGCGCAACGCCCGGGCAGTGACGCCCTGCGACCGCGCCATCTCAGCGGCGCGATCCGTGGTGCCATGACTGATGACCGAGGCACCTTCGGGGGGCAGCGGCGACACCCAGCCGTTCTCCATGCAGATCACAGTGCTCGCGGCGATCAATGCCAGGGCGGCCCCACCACAGCCCTGTCCCATCACGCACGAGACAGTCGGGACGGTCAGGCCGGTCAGCATCTGCAAAGTCCTTGCGATCTCACCGGCCATCGCCGCTTCCTCGGCCGTTCCCGAAAGCTCACCACCGGGCGTGTCGACGATAGTCACCAGCGGTAGGCCGACCCGCTGGGCGAGTCGCAGACCCCGTTGCGCGAGCCGTAGATCCTGCGGCGACACTGACCGTCGTCCCTGCGCCACGACCACGGCGCGCTGCCCACGCAGTCGGCCCAACACGACCCGCACGCCTGTCCCCGTCTCGCCGGTATGAGTGCCGTGCAGTTCCGTGCGGTCGGTGAGCAGGTCGAGCACCGCCTCCGGGCCAGGGCGTCCCGCATCCCGCGTCAGCGTTATCGCATCCCAGGCATCGACCTCGGCGGCGGGCAAAGGACTGCCGATCGGCTCGTCCACGTCGACGCCATTGGTGACCGACAGGATCCGGGTCACCCAGCCGCGCAGATTCTCCAACGCGACGACCGCATCGATCACACCCACCCTCGCCAGGTTCTCCGCGGTCTGCACAGGTGGGAAGGCCTCCTCGTGCAGCGCCTCGAACACCTTCGGACCCAGGAAGCCCAGCAGCGCCCCCGGCTCCCCAGCGGTGATGTCCGCGTACGACCCCCATGTCGCCTTGACGCCACCGGTGGTCGGGTTGCGCAGCCACCCGATTCGCACTGCCCCCGAGGCGAGGTGCTCGTGCGCAGCCCGGGCGATGTCAGTCATGCGGAAGAACGCGGCCGCGCCCTCCTGCATCCGGGTGCCGCCCGAGGTCGGCAACGTGATCACGGGCAGCCGTTCCGCGGTCGCGCGCCGGTATCCCTCGACCACCCGATCGGCAGCGGAATGCCCCACGGAACCGGCGAGGAAGGCGAACTCACTGGCGATGACGAGGACACGATGACCGTCCACTGCTGCCACCATGACCTGCACCGACTCGTCTACGCCGCTTCGTTGCGCTGCCCGCTCGAGGGTGGCGGCATAATCGCCTGAGGCGGGGCGCAGCGGAACAGCGATCGGATCCACCGACCCCGGATCCAGTAGCGCTGCCAGCGTCTCGGCCAGGCTCGTCATAGGCGGCAGGCGTGGATGTCCGTGACCAGAATCGCCCGGCCGCCGAGTTCGAACAGTTCATCCATCACCTGGTGGACCCGGGAGCGTTCGACCATGGCTCGTACGGCCACCCAGCCAGCCTCCTTCAAAGGCGACACGGTTGGGGATTCCAGCCCGGGTGTAATAGCCGACGCTGCCTCAAGCAGGTCCTCGGAGATGTCGTAGTCGACCATCACGTAAGCCCGGGCGACGATGACGCCCTGCAGCCTGCGAATGAACGTCCCCTCGGCACCGTTGAGTTCCGTGTGGGACGGCCGGATCAGAAGCGCCTGGCTGCGCAGGAGCGGATCACCGAGAACCTCGAGGCCCGCCAGGCGCAAAGTGTTTCCGGTGTCGACGACGTCGGCGACCGCATCGGCGACGCCAAGACTCACCGCATTCTCGACGGCCCCGTCGAGCTTCACGACGGTCGCCGTGGTCCCGGTGCGTTCCAGCCAATCGTCGAGCAGGCCCGGATAGGAGGTCGCGATCCGCCGACCGGCCACGCTGGTCATGCCGGCAGGACCGGCCAGACGAAACGTCGAGTGTCCGAACCCCAGCTCGATGACCTCGGTGACCGGCGCTTTGGAATCGACCAGCATGTCCCGGCCGGTGATCCCGAGATCGAGAATGCCCTGGCCGACGTAGGTGGCGATGTCCTTGGGCCGGAGGAAGAAGAAGTCCACCTCGTTGTCCGGATCGTGAACCATGAGTTCCCGCTGCCCCGCAGAACGCAGGTAGCCGGCCTCTCGCAGCATCGCCCGCGCCGGCTCACCGAGCTGACCCTTGTTGGGTACAGCGACCTTCAGAGTCACAGATACCGCTCCAACTGCTCCCGGGTGATTCCCAGCGCCAGCATCATGACCTGCGCGTGGTAGAGCAGCTGGCTCAATTCCTCCGCAGCACGCTCCGGCGACTCGTGTTCGGCAGCCATCCACGCTTCGGCGGCCTCCTCCACAAGTTTCTTGCCGATCTCGTGGACGCCATTGTTGACAAGGCGGACGGTGCCGGAGTGGGGGTCTTCGTTGGCCACCCGCTCGGACAACTCATCCCAGAGCCGATCGAAGGATTTCACGGGTATCAGCGTAGTTGGGCGTTCTCAATCGACATTCGAGTGTCCCGTGCGCGACTACCACGCCGACTCAGGACCCGCGACCGGTTGGCGCGACGGAGAGCCGCTCAACTCATCGCTTGACAGCCAGAATGCGTCCACCGGATACCCACGCCAGGGTGTTGCCATCCGCGGCCAGCGATGGCTGCTTGGCCTTCGACGACAGTTTCACCGGGCCGAGCCACTGCCCCCGGGACAGCACATAAGAACGCAGCACGGACTTACCCGGACGCTTCTGCGTGTAGGCCGC